>JBFLZB010000032.1 GCA_040756475.1 Thermodesulfobacteriota bacterium | reverse complement strand
CCCCCCCCGGCCCCCGGGGGGGGGGGGGGGGGCCCCCCCCGCCGCGCCCCCCCCCCCCCCCCCCCCCCCCCCGCCTCCGGCCGGCGCTTGCCCAAATCCGGTCGGTGCGTTCCCCATTGGCTCGGTCGGAGATTGCCCTCCGGCGCGAATGGGCGGTGCAGCGGCCCCAGGGGGCCGTTTTGGCACGGCGTTTGCTCACGCTTGGGACGCAGCGTGTTGTGACCACACTTGACACCCGGAGGGTTCCCGTTATTTTGCCGGCTCGCTGCTAGGTTTTGTTCCATCAACCTTCGTTCGTGAAAGGAGAGCACCATGAAGAACCGCTGGATCCTGACCCTGGCCTTGGCCGCCGCCGTGGGGCTGGCCCTCACCCCCATGCTGGCCGCCGCCAAGAAGCGGCTGGCTTACGGGGGCGGCCCCGTGGGCGGCACCTTCATGTACTTCGCCAACGCTACCGCCATCCTGATGTCGAAGAACGTCCCCGACGTGGAGGTCTCTGCGGAGAACACGGGCGGCTCCGCCGAGAACCTGCGCCGCCTCAACAGCGGCGACGTGGACTTTGGCATCGTCTACTCCGGCGACCTCTGGCTCGGCCTCAAGGGGGAGCTTCCCCAGGATGCGAAGAAGTACGATCGGGTTCGGCCCATGTCGTACCTCTACGGCGCTCCGGCGCAGCTCGTGACGCTGAAGGCCTCGGGGATCACCGACCCCAAGCAGCTCGCCGGCAAGAAGGTGGCCGTGGGCAACGCGGGCTCCGGGGCGGCGCTCTCGGCCCAGCGGTACTTCGAGACCATCGGGATCTGGGACAAGATGGAGCCCCAGTTCCTGGGGTACTCGGCGGCCGCTTCGGCCCTGGGCGACAAGAAGATCGACGCCTTCTGGGTTCTGGTGGGGTACCCCAACGCCTCCATCATCGAGGCCAGCACCACCAACGACATTACCCTCTTGAACCTGGTGGACGCCGGCAAGGCGGCCGGCTTCTTCGAGAAGTTTCCGTTCTACGCCGAGACCCGGATCCCGGCCGGTACCTATCGGGGCCAGGATGCAGAGGTGTTGTCCTTCAAGGACTCCGCCCTCTGGTGCACGGGCGCCCACGTCGACGCAGAAAGCGTCTACCAGGGACTCAAGGTCGTGTACGCGCCCGAAGGGCTGGAGTACATGGTGCAGGCCCACAAGGCCGCCACGGAGATGAGCCTGGAGTCGGCCCTCGACGGCATCCCGCTGCCCCTGCACAAGGGCGCCGACCGGTACTGGCGGGAGCGGGGCAAGGCGATTCCCGACGCCCTCAAGGCCAAGGACTGATGGGCCGGACGTGACCTCGGCGCGACGGGAGGGGGTTTGAACCCCCTCCCGTTTTTCCGTGTCGGGGCGGGCGGCCTTCCCCGCTTGCCCTCCCACCCCTGAGGGGAGCACAGCCATGTCGGTGGAGCAGTTTCGGGAGGCCGCGGCCGGCGGCGCAGAGCTCGAGCTCCAGAACGAGAAGGTCAAGAAGTACCTGGAGAAGGAGGAGAAGAGCGTCCGGAAGGTCCGGGGGCTCTGGCACTGGGTGGCGGCGCTGCTCATGGCGGCCATGGTGCTCTTCTACTTCTACTCCTCCGGGGTGCGGCCCGTGGCCGCCGAGCTCCACCGGGGGGTGTACGTGCTCATCACCTACGCCCTGGTCTTCCTCCTGTACCCTGCGGGCTCCCGGTGGTTCCGCCCGGTCCTTTGTCTGGTGCTGGGCACCGGCCTGTCGTTTGCGGGGTCCGTGCGGCTGTGGTTCGGAAGCGTGCAGGCCCTGGACGACCGGGTCGTGGCCGTCAAGCGCCTCTTCCAGGACGACGGCCTGGCCGCCGGCCTGGGGGGGCTGGGGTCGCTCGGGGGAGTGCTGGCGGTGGGGGTGGCCCTGGCAGCCGCCCTCTACGTGCTGGATCTCTGGTGCGACCGCCGCTTTCCCGACGCCCCGAGCCTCACCGACGTCCTCTTCGGCCTGACCTCCGCCGCGGTCGTGCTCTACTGGATCACCCAGTTCGAGGCCCTGGCCTACCGGGCGGGGGCCGAGTGGCCCATCGACTTCTACGTGAGCCTGGTGGGCATCGTCATCTCCGTGGAGGTGGCGCGCCGGGTGCTGGGGTGGTCCATTACGCTCATCGGGGTCGGGTTCGTCCTGTACTGCCTCTACGGACCCTACATGCCCGAGATCATCGCCCACCGCGGCTTTCGGATCGAGCGCATCGTCAACGCCCTGTACCTGACCCAGGACGGCGTCTTCGGCGTGATGGCCGACGTGCTCGCTACCTTCGTGATCCTCTTCATCTTCTTCGGGGCCTTCCTCCAGAAGTCGGGCGCCGGGCGCTTCTTCATCGACCTGCCCCTGGCCATCGCGGGGCGCAGCGCCGGCGGTCCAGCCAAGGTGGCGGTCATCGCCTCCGCGCTCTTCGGCTCCATCTCGGGCAGCGCCATCGCCAACACCGTGGCCACGGGCGCCTTTACCATCCCCATGATGAAGCGCGCCGGTTTCCGGCCCCACGTGGCCGGAGCCATCGAGCCGGCGGCGTCCATCGGGGGCATGTTCATGCCGCCGGTCATGGGGGCCGGCGGGTTCCTCATGGCCGAGCTCACCGGCATCCCCTATGTGAGCATCATGCTCATGAGCATCTTCCCGGCGTTCCTGTACTTTCTGTCCGTGCTCTTGATGGTCCACTTCGAAGCGAAGAAACACAACATCCAGGGGATCACGGAGGATCTTCCCAAGGCCCGCGACATCCTGCGGCACGAGTGGTACATGGCCCTGCCCCTGGTGACCATCATCGTGCTCATGCTCCTGGGGCGCTCGCCGGGCTTTGCGGCCTACTGGGCGACCCTGGGGTGCCTGGTGATCACGCTGCGGGCGAAGACCCTCCGGCTGGGGCTGCTCTGGTACGGGGTCTTCCCCGCCGCGGCTGTGCTGGGACTCTGGGCCCTGGGCTTCGACCCGGAGGCGTCGGCGCAGGCCTGCGCCTTCGCCTTCATCCTGCTCAGCTGGGTGAGACGAGAAAACCAGATGGGGCCGAAGGAGACCTGGGAGGCGATTCTCACCGGAGCCCGCAATACGCTGATCATCGGGGCCACGGTCGGGGTCATCGGGATGATCGTGGGCTCCATCGCGCTCACGGGAATCGGGCTCAAGTTCTCCGATATCATCATCTCGCTCGCGGACGGAAATCTCCTGATCGCCATCTTCCTCATTTGCCTCGCATCCCTGGTGCTGGGCATGGGGGTGCCGGTGACGGCGGCCTACCTGATCGTGGCGGTGCTGGCCGTGCCCGCGCTGCGCGAGATGGGGGTCATGCTGATCGCGGCCCACCAGATCGTCTACTGGTTCAGCCAGGACTCCAACATCACGCCGCCGGTTTGCGTGGCGGCCTACGCCGGGGCGGCCATCGCGGGCTCCGACCCCTGGAAGACCGGCTGGACGAGCTTCAAGTTCGCCAAGCTCCTGTATGTGGTGCCGCTGCTCTTCGCGTACACGCCTGCCATCCTGCTCAAGGACTGGGACGCCGTGCCGCCCCAGTTCTTCTCCCTCCACGACATCGGCTTCTCGTTCTTCAGCGCAACGGTCGGTACCGTGGCCTTTTCCGCCTTGAGCATGGGGTACCTGGTACGCCGGACCACCCTCCTCGAGTGGATCTTCTTTGCTGTGGCGACGTTTCTGTGCTACACGCCGGGACTCGTGACCGACGCGACCGGCATCGCCATGGTGGCCGCTCTGTGGTGGTGGCAGAAGCGAAAGAACCGCCTGGAGGCCGTGGCCGCCGCGGCCTAGCCCCGGAGCACCCAGGAGGAAGTCCGTGAAGCTGCCCGAGATCCAGAAGATCCTGTACTGCACCCAACTGGGCCCCAACGCGGCCTACATCTTCCGGTATGCCTACGCCCTGGCCGAGAAGCTCGGGGCCAAGATCACCGTGCTCCACGTGGTGGAGACCCTGACCCCCCGCCAGGAGGCCCTGGTGGAGGGGTACGCGGGGGCGGGGAGTCTCCACGCGGTGGTGGAGCGGGAAGAAAAGGGCGTGGAAGCCCGCCTGCGCAAGCGCATCCAGAAGTTCTGCACCCTGGTGGTGGGCAGGCCCGACTGCTCGGACCTGGTGGAGGGGATCGTCGTCGCGGAGGGGCACCGGCCCTCCGACGTGATCCTGCGCCAGGTGGCGCAGACCGGTGCGGACCTGGTGATCATGGGAGCCCACGCCGAGTCCACCGCCCTGGCCGCCCTCATGGGGAGCACCGCCCAGCGGGTCGTGCGCAAGTGCCCCGTGCCGGTGCTCACGGTGCAGGTGCCCGACGGCCAGCAGGAGCTGACGCTGACGGACTGACGTGCGGCTCACCCTCTTCCCCAGGCTCCTCCTGGCGTTCCTCGCCCTGGGCCTTCCGCCGGTACTGTGGCTGAGCCTGGATGCCGCCAGGCGCGTCGCCGCCGTGGGGGAAGAGGCGGTGCACCTCTCGGTGGAGGTGCTGGACGCCAAGGCCAAGCAGTCCCTGGAGCTCCAGGCCTTCGGGCTCGCGGAGCAGGTCTCCCGCTTTCTGGAGGAGCGGCTCCAGGATCTGCGCATCCTCGCCGATCTGCCCAAGGATCCCCAGGCCTTCCTCTTCTTCTGCCAGAGCCGAACGGGAGAGATCTGGACCCGCCGTCGCGATCCGGCGGGCGGAGTGCAGGAGTACCACCACCGCCTCCCCATCTACGCCGAGGTCTCCTGGATCGCCCCGGACGGGCCGGAGGTCTTCCGGGTCGACCGGGACTGGATGGCCCCCCACCGGGAGCTGCGAAACGTCTCCGCGCCCGAGGGCACCACCTTCGGGGTGGAGACCTACTTCGGCGAGGCGGTGGCGGCCGAGCCCGGCGGCGTCTACGTGGGCCGGCTGGTGGGGCGCCATGTGGGCAAGGCGGAGCAACTGGCGGGGGCGGCCACCCCCGAGGAGGCCGTGGGAGGGGCCGAGTACGCGGGTCACGTGCGCTTTGCCCTGGCGGTGCGCGAAGCGGGCGAGCTCCAGGGGGTGGTGGCCCTGGCCCTGGACCACCGGCACCTCATGGAGTTCACCCAGCACGTGCTTCCCCTGAGCCGGGAGCGGGTCGTCTTCCCGAGCTATCTCTCGGGCAATTATGCCTTCCTCTTCGACGACCGGGGCTGGATCATCACCCACCCCAAGTTCTGGGACCTCCCGGGTCTCGACGCCCAGGGACGCTGGGTGGCCGCCTACTCCCCCGCCTCGACCCCCGAGGACGTGGAAGCCGGGCGCATCCCCTTCAACTTGGACGAGGCGGGGTTCGTCCACCCCAACTATCCCCTGGTGGCCCAGGCCGTGCGGGCCGGCGGGTCCGGGGTGACCCGCACCTTCAACGTGGCGGGGGTGGACAAGGTGATGGCCTACGCGCCCATCTACGTGCGCCCGGGGCCCGGGGAGTCTCCCCTGGTCTTCGGGGGCGTGACCATCGGCGCCCTCACCGAGGCCTTTCACCGGGAGGCGGCGGAGACGGGCCGGATGATCGCCGAGGCCTCGCGGGGCACCCTTCGCACGGCCCTGTGGCTGGCATGGGGCCTGGGGCTCGCCATCCTGGGGGCGGCGTTCGGGCTCTCCCGGGCCATCGCCGGACCGGTCCACACCATGGCCCGGATGGCGAGGCGCATCGCCGGGGGCGACCTCTCGGCCCGGGTGGCGCGCTATCCCCGGGACGAGGTGGGAGACCTCGCCCGGGCGCTGAACCGCATGGGGGAGCTCCTGGAGGAGAAGGAAGGAAGGCTCGGGGAGAGCCTCCGGGAGCTCCAGCGCTCCCGGGACGACGCCCACGCGTACGCCGAGCGCCTGGGCGAAGAGCTCGCGACGCTCAGCCACATCCAGTCCATCAGCCGGTTCCTGGGCACGACCTTCGACCGGGAGGAGTTGCTTCGCATCATCGTGCGCACCTGCGTGGAGGGGCTTGGGTTCGACCGGGTGCTCCTGTACGTTCTGGAGCGGCAGGGGCGGGAGCTGCGCTGCGCGGCGGTGCACGGGTTCTCCCCCCCGGACGAGGCGCGGGTGCTCGCCACGCCCTTCGAGCTCTCGCGGCACGACTGCGTGCCGGTGCGGGTGGCGCGCACCGGAGAGCCGGTGCACGTGCCCGACGTGGCGTCGGCCGCCGGCCTCTCGCCGCTGGACCGTCGGCTGGCGCAGGCCGGAGGGACCTCGAGCTTCGTGTACGTGCCCATGAAGAGCCGCGACGCGGTGGTGGGGGTGCTGGGGGCCGACAACGCGGTCACGGGGCGCCCCATTCCCGAGCACCGGCTCGGCGCCCTCCAGATTGTGGCCGGGCAGGCCGCCCGGGCCATCGAGCGGGCCCGCCTCTACGAGGAGGCCAACCGGGCCCGGGCCTTCATCGAGGCCGTGGTGGATTCCCTGGCGTCGGGGCTCGTGACCCTGGGCGCCGACGGGCGGGTGCTCACCGTCAACCCCTACGCCGAGCGCGCCCTGGGCCTCGACGAAACGGCGGCCCGGGGGAGGCACCTGGAGGCGTGCGGCGTGGACCGGGCCCTGGCCCGGTGGGTGGTGGGGATGCTGTCGGCCCAGGGCAGCGCTCCGGGCCGACAGGAGGGTCAGGGGCCCGAGGAGTTCGAGGTGGACACCCCCCGGGGCCGGCGGGCCTTTACGTGGGTGCCCAGCCGGTTCGAGGCGGAGGGGGGGCCGGGGCTCATCCTCCAGTTCCGGGACGTGACCGAGGAGCGGGCTCTGAGCCACGCCCTGGAGCGGGTGGACCGGCTGGCTTCCCTGGGCCGTATGGCCGCCGGGGTGGCCCACGAGGTGCGAAATCCCCTCACGGGAATTGCGCTCTTGCTCGACGACCTCCACGACCGCCTGCCGCCGGGGGAGGACCGGAGCCTGGCGGCCCGGGCCCTCCAGGAGATCGAGCGGCTGGAGGGCATCGTCCAGGAGCTCCTGGCCTACGCCCGGGTGGACCGCATGGAGCGGCGCCCCTGCCCCGTGGAGGAGCTTCTGGAGCAGAGCCTCTTCCTCCTCAAGAAGCAAGCCCGCACCCAGGGGGTGCGGGTGGTGCTGCATGCCGAGCCGGGCCTTCCCCCCGTGGACGGTGACCCCGAAAAGC
Source organism: Thermodesulfobacteriota bacterium (assembly GCA_040756475.1). Taxonomy (NCBI): domain Bacteria; kingdom Pseudomonadati; phylum Thermodesulfobacteriota; species Thermodesulfobacteriota bacterium. The sequence goes on along the minus strand of JBFLZB010000032.1, from coordinate 25,398 downwards.
TCAAGCAGGCGCTCCTGAACCTCTACCTGAACGCCCTCCAGGCCATGCCCGACGGGGGGAGCTGCGGGTTTCTGCCCGGAGGACGGGTGGGGAGGTGGAGCTGCGGGTGGAGGACACCGGGCCGGGGGTGCCCCCCGGCGAGGCCGACCGCATCTTCGAGCCCTTTTACAGCCTGCGGGCCGGCGGGACGGGCCTGGGGCTCTCCATTGCCCACACCATCGTCTCCGACCACGGGGGGCACATCGCACTGGAATCCCCGTCCGGAGGCGGAGCGGCGTTTTCCGTGCGCCTGCCCGCGGCGGCCGAGGCCGAGCCCGCCCCCCGGGCGGCACCCCAGGGAGCACGAGGCTGACCCATGACCGCGGCGTCCATCCTGATCGTCGACGACGAGGCGTTCCTGCGAGACCAGCTCCAGCGCATCCTGGCGGAAGAGGGCTACGCCGTGCGCGGGGTGGAGACCGGCAGGGAGGCCCTCAGGGCCGTGGAGAAGGAGGGGGTGGATCTCGTGCTCCTGGACCTCAACCTCCCGGACCTCCACGGCATCGAGGTGCTCCGCGAGCTGCGGGCCCGGGACCCGGACCTCCTGGCCATCGTGGTCACGGGCTACGGCTCGGTGGAGAGCGCCGTGGAGAGCTTGAAGCTCGGCGCCTACGACTACATCAAGAAGCCCTTCAAGGCCGACGCCATCAAGCTCATCGTGCGCCTGGCCCTGGAGACCCAGCGGCTGCGCCGGCGGGTGCGGGTGCTGGAGGAGCGCGACGGGGGATTCGGCCAGGCCGTGGTGGCCGAGAGCGCAGCCATGGCCGGCATTCTCGGCCAGGCCCGGGACGTGGCTCGGCACGGTGACACCACCGTGCTCCTCACGGGGGAGAGCGGCACCGGCAAGGAGGTGGTGGCCCGGTTCATCCACGGCCTCTCCGAGCGGGCAGGGGGGCCCTTCCTGGAGATCAACTGCGCGTCGATTCCGGGGCCGATCCTGGAGAGCGAGCTCTTCGGCCACGAGCCCGGGGCCTTTACCGACGCGCGCAAGGCCAAGGAGGGACTCCTCCAGGCCGCCGACGGCGGCACCGTCTTCCTCGACGAGGTGGGCGACATGGACCTCCCCCTCCAGGCCAAGCTCCTGCGGTTCCTCGAGACGCGCAAGATCCGGCGTCTGGGGGGCGTGCGCGAGGTGCAGGTGGACGTGCGGGTCGTGGCCGCCACCAACCAGGACCTGGGCGACGCCATCGTGGGGCGCACCTTTCGGGAGGACCTCTACTACCGCCTCAACGTCTTCCCCATCCACATCCCCCCGCTGCGGGAGCGGCGAGACGACATCCTGCCCTTGGCCCAGCACTTCCTGGACCACTTTTCCCGCAAGTTCCACAGGCCCCTCTCCGAGCTCTCCCCCGACGCCCGCCGCGTGCTCCAGGCCTACCCCTGGCCGGGCAACGTGCGGGAGGTGCGAAACCTCATGGAGCGCCTCGCCATCACCTGCCGAGGGCCGACGGTGGAGGCCCGGGACCTGCCCCCCGAACTGCGGGGCCCCCGTCCTTCTGCCGCCTCCGGCTGGACCCTCCCCCCCGAAGGCTGCCGCCTCGAGGAGGTGGAGGCCGAGTTCGCCCGGTCCTTGATCCTCCAGGCCCTGGACCGGGCGGCCGGCAACGTCTCCCAGGCCGCCCGCCTCCTGGGGCTCCCCCGGGGCACCCTGCGCCACCGCCTGGAGAGCCTGGGCCTGGAGGCGACCGCCAAGGGGGAAGCGGGAGAGTAACGGGCGGGCCGAAGGGAGGAAGAACGCGGCTTCACGGCCAGGAACCAACTCCTAATCTTGGGGCGGGGTTCGGGAGCCCTGGAGCGCAGCCCCGTGCCGCCTCGACAGAACCGCGGCAGCGAGGCCGAAACCGGTGAGGCTCGGCGCACCGGCTCCCTCGGAGACGCCGCCTCCGAACATCGCGGATTGCGGGGCGGAGCGCAAGGGCTCCCGGACCCCGCTCGCCACCCAGGCGGTGGATCCAGGACGAACGGGTGCCTTGACCGGACGGGGGGCGGCGGGTGGCCTTGGTCCGCCACTTGGTCCATCGATATCCCGGTGGAGGACGCCATGCCGACCATGGTCAACGTACACGAGGCGAAGACCCACTTCTCCCGTCTGCTCGAGCAGGCCCATGCCGGACAGGAGATCATCCTGGCCAAGGCAGGAAGGCCCTATGCGCGGCTGTTGCCCCTTGCCAGAGACGCCAACCGGCGACCGGGCCGCCTGCCGGGCAGGCTGGGGGATGCGTTCTTCGAGCCCCTACCCGACGAGGAGTTGGACGCGTGGGAGGGAAGATGAGGTTTCTGCTCGACACCCACGTGTGGCTCTGGCGGGTTACCGACGACCCTCGCCTACCGGCGACGGCACGGGCGGCCATCGGGGACGAGGCCAACGACATCTTCGTCAGCGCGGCGAGCGCGTGGGAGATCGCCACCAAGCACCGGATCGGCAAGCTCGAAGGGGTGCCTCAGGCAGCCGCGCGGTTTGCCGAGTTGGTGGCGGCAGACGGATTCCACCACCTGCCGACCGAGCATTCCCACGGATTACGGGCTGGAAGCCATGGGGCGGCTCACCGCGATCCCTTCGACCGGATGCTTGCTGCCCAGAGCGAGATCGAGTCCCTGCCCCTGATCACCCGCGATCCGGCCTTTTCGGCGTTCTCCGTATCCACTCTCTGGTGACCTCGCCGATCTGCTGGCCGCAGGCGGCGCACGAACCCGCTTGGAAACCCTCGTTGGCTCCCCCGCCGATACGGCCCGGCAGCTCGACGGGTTGGTGGGGCAGTTTCGGACCTGACCCGCGCCGGGCTTTATCGTCCCCGTACCTGGGCGAGATAGCGGGCCATCCGCTCCGCCTCCTCGTCCGTGAGGACCGGTGGGTCAAGCGAAGCGGACCTGCCATTTTTCTGGAGCGAAACTTGTCCCATCGTTCCAGATTTCCGGTCCTCAAGAATCTCTAGTCCCCAAGTCCAGGCCGAGGCGCGGAGCGGCCGGCACGCCCCCTCTGCCTCCGGCCCTGCGCCCCGCCCCATGCAAAAGGCGCAGAAATATCCTCAAGCATCCCCGCCGGGTTGTCGATACGCCGACTGGCGCGCACCGAAACCGCGTTCCCGACGTCAAGCAAACCGACCCCACGCAACCTCGGACGGGAGATTCCCGGCCCCCAGCCCCCCGGAGGATGAAGATGAAGAAGTCTGGCGGAATTGCGCTCACCCTGACCATCGGGCTCCTTGTGGGCACGGCTGCCCTTGCGGCCGACGTGGAGACACCCAGAGAGCTGGCCGGGGGCAAGATCCTCACGGCGGCCCAGGCCAAAGACCTCGTCGGCAAGGCCCACTTCTTCGACATGCGAAAGGCCGTCAACTACGGTCGCGGCCACATCCCGGGCGCCGTGGCGCTTCCCTACGACCAGAAGAGCGCCCTGAGCGCCGACTTCGACGCCTCGCTGGACCGGCTCGACGCCGCCCAGCTGCCGGCGGACAAGGGCGCGGCGGTGGTCTTCTACAGCGACGGCCCGACGGGCTGGAAGTCCTACAAGGCCGCCGTCCTCTCGATTCGCGACGGCTACACGAACGTCATGTGGTTCCGGGGCGGCACGGCGGAGTGGACCGCGGCGGGCTACCCCCTCAACTAGGCGGCAGCCCAGGGCCCCATGGAACCGATCCCGGCCGGGGCGGTCCGCGAAGCGCAGCGGCCGCAGCCCGGGGCGACGACCCCGATAGGTGAACGGATGCGAGCATTCCTCCGCAACCGCAGGATCAAGACCAAGATGGTCGGGGCCGGCCTCGGAATCGTGGCCGTCATGGCCGCCGTCGCCGTCGTGGGGGGGCAGGCGATGCGCAGCGTGGGCACCAGCTACGAAGTGGCGACGCACCTTCTCGACGGTTCCGGCGCGCTGCAGCAGATGCTTCGGGGCATGAGCGAGGCGGTGCTCTCCCAGGAGGGCGAGCTGGGGGTCGAGCCCGACATGATCGCCACGTTCCAGGCGGGGTTCGACGGTTTTCGCAGGGCGCTCGTGGGGCTTCGAGCCGTGGACCCCGCCGAGGCGGAGGCGATCGCTGCGACCTGGGGGCCGCTCGAGGAGGCCCTGGCGGCGTTTCTGGCCGCCACGGCCCGCGTGGACATGAACGACGTCCAGGCCGTGGTGCGGGTGGGCAAGATGGTTGGAGAGAGCGAGCGGTTCGCCGAGCGCCTCAACGAGCTCTCCCACGAGAGGATGGCCCAGGTCGGACCGGTGGTGCGGCGGGCCGTCGTCATGGCCTCGACCGGGTTGGGGGTCGGGCTCGCCCTGGTCCTGGCGGTATTCGGGGCTCTCTACCGGGGCGTCGCGATCCCCGTGAATGCCATGACGGCGGTCGTTTCCAGGATCCAGGCCGACTCCGACCTCACGCGCCGGCTGGCCGCGGGCAGCGCCGACGAGGTGGGCCAGGCTTCGGCGGCCCTCAACCGGATGCTCGAGCAGTTCCAGGGCGTGGTGCGGCACATCGGGGTGGTGAGCCGTGAGCTCTCCGCGGCGGCCCAGCAACTGGCCGCTTCCACCCAAAAATCCCGCGAGACGATGGGGCGCCAGGAGGAGGGCGCCCAGGAGATGTCTACGGCGCTCGCCGAGATGGTGGCGACGGTGGAGCAGGTGGCCGAGAGCACGGTGCGCGCCGCGCGGGAGGCGGAGCGGGCCGACCGGGAGACCGCCGGCGCCCTCGGCGCGGTGGAGCAGACGGTGACGGCCGTCGAGGCGCTCGCCTCGGAAGTCAAGGCGTCCTCCCAGGCGCTGGGCGCCCTGGAGGCGGTGGGGCACGAAATCGGGGCGGTGCTCGAGGTGATCCGGGACGTGGCCGACCAGACGAACCTGCTGGCGCTCAATGCCGCCATCGAGGCCGCCCGGGCCGGGGAGCAGGGTCGGGGGTTCGCGGTGGTGGCCGACGAGGTACGAAAGCTCGCCGAGCGGACCCGGCAGTCCACGGAGCAGATCGGGAGGATGATCGAGAGGTTCCAGGGGGGGCTCGCGAGCGCCCTGGCAGCCATGGGCAAGAGCGTGGCGAGCGCGGAGGATACCCGCCGGCGCGCCGGGGGGCTCGGGAGTTCGCTCGGGGCCATGGGCACCGCCGTGCGGCTGATCGCCCAGATGAACGAGCAGATTGCGGGCGCTGCCCAGGAGCAGGGCGCCGTGGCCCAGTCGGTCAACCACAACGTCGAAGGGCTCCGGGACGTGGCCGGGGAGACCGCCCAGCGGGCCGCGGAAGCGGATCAGGCGGCGAACGCCCTCGCCGATACGGCCCGGCAGCTCGACGAGTTGGTGGGGCAGTTTCGGACCTGACCCGGGCCGGGCTTTATCGTCCCCGTACCTGGGCGAGATAGCGGGCCACCCGCTCCGCCTTCTCGTCCGTGAGCTCGGCGCCGCGTTGTCGCATGGCCCACACGGTGCGGCCCGTCCGAGCACCCGAAGAGGACCAGGAGCCCCGCGACGCCGGCCGCGAGCGTCGCCTGCCTCATCCCTTCACCACCCCCATGGGCCGCAGCCGCGCGACCCGGCGGGAGATCCCCGCGCCGGCCACCGCGTCCACCACGTCGTCCACGTCCTTGTAGGCCTCGGGCATCTCCTCGGCCAGGGTCTTGACGCCCGCGGAGAAGACCCAGATGCCCTGGGCCTCCAGGTCCCTGCGCACCTGGGCCCCGTGCTTCTTCTTGAGGGCTGCGTGGCGCGACAGCAGACGGCCCGCCCCGTGGCAGGTGGAGCCGAAGGTCTCTTCCATGGCCCGCTCGGTGCCGGCCAGCACGTAGGAGGCCCGGCCCATGTCGCCCGGGATCATCACGGGCTGCCCCACGGCCCGGTAGCGGGGGGGAACCTCGGGCCGCCCGGGCCCGAAGGCCCGGGTGGCTCCCTTGCGGTGCACCATCACCCAGCGCTCCTGCCCCTCCACGCGGTGGCGCTCCCGCTTGGCGATGTTGTGGGCCACGTCGTAGACGAGCCGAAGGCCCAGGTCCCGGGGCGAGGCCCGGAAGAACTCCTGGAAGGCCTCCCGGGCCCAGTGCATCAGGGCCTGGCGGTTGGCCCAGGCGTAGTTGGCGGCTCCGGCCATGGCGGTCAGGTACTCCCGGGCGGCCGGGGTCGAGAGGTAGGCGCAGGCGAGCTGCCGGTCGGGCAGCTCGATGCCGGACCGGGCCACCTCCCGGGCCATGACCTTCAGGTAGTCGTCGCACACCTGGTAGCCGAAACCCCGGCTCCCGGAGTGGATCATCACCGTCACCTGCCCCTCCCGCAGGCCGAAGGCCGCCGCGGCCTCCGGATCGAAGACCCTCTCCACGTACTGGACCTCCAGGAAGTGGTTCCCCGACCCCAGGGTCCCCACCTGGTTGAAGCCCCGCTCGTAGGCCCGCTCCGAGATCGCCGCCGGGTCGGCGCCCGCCAGGCACCCTCCCTCCTCGGTCACCTCCAGGTCCTCGAGGCGGCCGTAGCCCGCCTCCACGGCCCAGGCCGCGCCGCGGGTGACGACCTCTCTCTGTTCCTTCTTGTTCAGGCGGATGGGGCCGGTGGAGCCCACCCCCGAGGGAACCCGGCTGAAGAGCAGCCCGGCGAGCTCCCGCACGCGGGGGGCCACCTCGGCCCGCTCCAGCTCGGTGGTGAGGAGCCGGCACCCGCAGTTGATGTCGTAGCCCACTCCCCCCGGCGAGATCACCCCCGTCTCCGCGTCGGTGGCCGCCACCCCCCCAATGGGGAACCCGTACCCCCAGTGCACGTCGGGCATGGCCAGGCTGGCGCCCAGAATCCCCGGCAGGGTCGCGACGTTGCGCACCTGCTCCGCGGCCTTCTCGGAGCGGATCTGGGGAATCATCGTTTCGGTGGCGTAGAGGAGGCCGGGCACGCGCATGGCGCCTTCCCGGGGGATGCGCCAGCGGTAGTCGTCCACCTTCTCGATGTGTACATGGGTTTCCACGGGAGTCCTCCGGTCGGGGCTGTGGGTGCGGCGGGGGGGATCGGGAGCAGTCTACCGGCTCCCCCGGGGGGGGGGAAGCGCGCGCCGGCTCAAGTTTTACGGGCCAGCGGGCGATCCCCCTAGGCGATGCTGCAACACGTTGCCAGGGAGGAGCCCGCCATGACCATCCGCAGCGTCGTCCAGGAAGCCCGCGACCGGGGACGCCTGACCCACTCGGCCCAGGGGCAGCTCGCGCGCCTCATCGAGCTCTCCGAGGGGCTCCCGGAGGAGGACTACCGCGCGCTCGTGGAGCTGCGCGCGGCCATCGAGGCCGGGTGGGTGCGGGTCGAGACGCGACGCGCCTACCGCAACATCATGGAGGAGCTCGCGGTCGAGGAGATCGAGGCCCGCTGGGCAGACGAGGGGGGCGGGGGCGTCGACCGGGGGGATGTGCTGGCCTGCGCCCTCAACCGGCTGCCTCCCCTCTACGCCACGACCGACGTGGGTGCCCAGTATCAACGGGAGCGGGCCCGGCACGAGCTGCGGAGCCTGGTCGCCGAGCAGGTGACGGTGGCCCTGCACCGGGCCCGGGAGCGGCCCGAACCCCTGCCGGAGCGCCGTCCCCTGGGGGCGGACGCCAGCGAGCCCCTGCTGCGGCACATTGCCTCCCTGCTCCACCGGTTCGCGTCGGACTACGAGCTGCCGGGCTGACCGGGAACGCGGGGCGGCCGGCAACTTTGGGGCCCCCCGGGAGGCCGGTTTGCGTGCGCTCCGACCCTCCGGTACCCTCCCCGGGCACACGCCACTGGGGACACCGGGGGGGAGGGAGGCGCCCATGCGCTCTGTTGCCGCCGCCGTCGCCATCTCGAGCCTTCTTTTCGCTGCGCCCCTGCTCGCCGGGGAGGGCGACACCGTCCCCTACGAGGTCGCGGGGAAGGCCTACGAGGGGTACTACGTCGCTCCCCGGCCGGGGGCCCCCCTGGTGCTCCTCATCCACGACTGGGACGGGCTCGGAGACTACGAGGTGAAGCGCTCTCAGATGCTGGCGGAGCTCGGGTATGCCGTCTTCGCCGCAGACCTCTTCGGGGCCGGGGTGCGGCCGGCCACCCTGGAGGACCGGCGCCGGCACACCGGCCAGCTCTATGCCGACCGCGCGAAGTTGCGCACCCTCCTCAAGGGGGCCCTCGACGCCGCGAAGGGCAGGGGGGCGGATCTCGGCAACGCCGTGGCCATGGGGTACTGCTTCGGCGGCGCGGCCGTGCTGGAGCTGGCCCGCTCCGGGGCCGACCTCAAGGGCTTCGTGAGCTTCCACGGGGGACTCGAAACCCCCGCGGGGCAAGACTACTCCCGGGCCAAGGGGCAGTACCTGGTCCTCCACGGCACCGCCGACACGGCGGTCACCCTGGATCACTTCGCGGGCCTCGCGGCCGAGCTGGAAGCCGCGGGTCTCCCCCACGAGATGGTCACCTACGGCGGCGCGCCCCACGCCTTCACGGTGTTCGGCGGCGACCGGCACCGGGAAGACGCCGACCGAAAGTCCTGGGCGCTCTTTGCCCGGTTCCTGGCGGACGTGCTCGGGAACCTCAGGACTTCGCCGCCCGGTTGAGCTCCTCCAGCAGTTTCTTAACGTCCACGTTGTGGATCATGGCGCTCTGCTTGACGGTCTCGGTGGCCTGCCCGGGGCACGAGAAGCAGCCCGAGCCGTAGTACTTGCGGAACACCCCCTCCGTCTCCGGGTGCGCGGCGAGAATGTCGCCCAGCACCTGGTCGGCCCGGATGGGGGCAGGTCCGCCCGAAGCTCCGGCCCCGGCGGACCCCGTGACCTCCCGCACCGCCCCGACCACGGCCTCCAGGTCGAGCCCGTGGCGCTGGCAGGCCATGGCCAGGGTCACGGGGAGCTGCTTTACCTGCTCCCGGTGCGCCGGGTCCGCGAGGGCCGTCAGCCCCTGGGCCACCAGGACGTCGGCCGTTGCGGGCCACCGGGTCAGGAGCTCCCCCACCCGGGTGTCGGGACCCACCGGGGGAGCGGCCTGGGGGGCAGTGGCGGGCTGGGCTTCCTCTTCGCCCTCCGTCGACGTTTCCGCCGCCAGCACCGTGGCCCCGATGTTCACCGCGAAGAGCACCGCCGACGCCGCCGAGAGCGCGCCGAAGGCCGCAAACCCGGTGGAAGGCATCTCGGGATAGGTGGCCACCAGCCCCACCAGCCCCACGTTGGACGCCCAGAAGTGCAGGGGAACGAGGAAGGGCCACTTGAGCTCTCGGGCGTTGAAGCGCGGGAGCACGAAGTACCCCACGCCGTAGATCATCATGGCCATGAAACCGAGCAGGTTGAAGTGCACGTGGGCGAACCGGGCCCACGAGGGCGCCGTGCCGAGCCCCATCCAGAGGCCGAGCAGGGAAGCCAGCACGAAGTAGACGAGAGAGGCGACGACGAAGCCCTTGGTGTAGCGGTCCACGGTACGACCTCCTGGGTTGGGGTGGGAGTCTGGGAGGAGGGTACCGGGGCCGGCGCAGGCCGGCCTTGACCTGGGTCAGCGCCGGAGAAGGAAAGCGGGGGACCGGTAAACCGAGCCGCGCCGGAGGGCAAACGTCGCCGGAACCGCGGCGAGCCGTTGCGGCGGGGGATCTGTGTGCCGCGGGATGAACCGCTCTGCTTGAACTCCCTCGCCCTCGGAGGGAGAGGGGCCCGGGGTGGGGGGGAACGCGCCGCGCGTCATCCCTGCCTGGCCTCGGGGTGACCGAGGGTCATGGGCAACTCAGGAGGCTTCCCCCTCTTCGAGGGCTGCCGCCCATCGATCGAGGAGCTCTCCGAGCGTCTGGCGGAAGATGAGGGCGTGGAGGGGGTTGGCCGCCTCTGCCAACCCATCCTCGCCAGGGGTCTCCTCCACCGGGGGGAGGTCGGCGAGGGCCACCGCCAAGGCCATGCTGCGAAAGTCCTGGGCGTCCCGGACGACCTCCGGCGCCGCCCGCAGGATCGCTGCAGGAAGCCGGCGGAGGATCGGTGGCAGTTCCATCTCCTGCATGTACTGGGCGGCGAGCTGGCCGACGCGATCGGTGTCATCGTCCGGATCTCCGGTGCCCCACAGCTCCTCCGACCTCTCGATCCGGTGCGCCACGAAGTCCGCCACGGCCGTGCCGTCGAACCGCAAGGAGTCCAGGGCCGGCTCCTCCCCGAACAGGGTCTGCAGGTGGGTCATGTCCTCTGCGAAGCTCTCCGGTTCGTGGAGGCGCGGGACGAGCTGCGGGTCTTCCAGGGGGGAGGAGGGGACGAAGCGCTCCTCCTGCGCGGGCTCGGGGGCCGCAGCCGCCTTGGTCCCACAGCATTTCTTGTACTTGCGGCCGCTGCCGCAGGGACAGGGGTCGTTGCGCCCCGGACGGTACGGCGCCTGCAGCGGCGGCTCCGTAAGGGCGTCGAACACCCGAAGGGCCGCCAGCAGGGCGGTCATGCCCGTGACCTGCTGAGCCTCGTCCGCCGTGTCGTAGCCGGCGCCGCGCAACGCCCGGACCATTGCCTCCCCGGCCTCGGGGGGCATGCCCGCCCGATCGACGAGACGACGCAGATTCATGCTCCCTCCGCTCTACGGGAACCCCGCCGGCCTCACGCCCGGAGCTCGCGAATGGCAAAGGCCGTGAGCGCCGAGGCGTTGTGGATCCCCAGCTTCTTCATGATGTTGGCCTTGTGTTTGTCGGCCGTGCGGTGGCTGATGCCGAGCCGCTCGCCGATCTCCCGGCTGGTCAGCCCCTGGGCCACCAGGGCCAGGAGCTCCCGCTCCCGCTGGGTCAGCACCCGCAAGGCCCCGGGCGCGCCGCCGGCGCTTCCCTCAGCCGCCAGGTAGACCTCCAACACCCGCGCCGTCACCTCCGGCCCCAGGTACGGAAAGCCGCGCACCGCCCGGGCGATGGCCATCTGGATCTCGTCGGCGTCGGCCTGCTTGATCACGTAGCCGTCGGCCCCCGACCGGAAGGCGGAGCGGATGGCCGCATCCGAGAGCTCCTCCGTGAGGATGAGGACCCGGGTCTGGGGGGCCTGGGCCTTGATCTCCCGGGTGGCCGTCTCCCCGTCCATGTCGGGCAGGGCCGTCTCCATCAGGACCACGTCGGGGGCGAGCTCCAGCACGAGCCGTATCGCCTCGTCACCCGTCCCCGCCTGGCCGACCACGGTGATCTCCGGGTGGGCGTCCAGAAGCACGCTCAGCCCCTCCCGCACCATCTCCCGGGGGTCTGCAATGATGATGTTGCGCGCAGGCTTCATCCTTCATGCTCCTCTTCCCCCGGGGTGCTGTCTTGTTCTGCGCGGCCTGGATACCGGTTCCACGAGCCCGAGTCAAGGCATTTGGGTCCACAGGCATTTGGGCCCAAGGGAACGCGGCGCAACCTTCAGGCCGCCCGCTGCCGGGGTGCCCCCCCAGCCGGCGAGACACCTGGGCAGAGACGTCTGCGCAGTCATTCCACGTGGCTTCCCAAATGGGCTACGCAATAGTGCGCACACATAAGTATTTGAACCATACGATAGTACCTACGTATTGTACGAAAAACGTATATGACATGCTGCATTTGCTAAACGGCAACCGCAACGTTGGTATCGATGCGTACAGTAGAGAATCGGAACCACTATTTTTCCATGTATGGCGTAACAAGCGCGATTTCTATACAGTAATCGCCGCGCTCTTGTGTCTGCAGATTCAATGGTGGCGTCTTTCGGTGGCGTGCCCCGGACCGCACCAGAAGCACGGGCACTGAGGGCACGCGGCTGGTGGAGCCGGGGCCGGGAGCAAGAGGCGGCTGGGCGAGGCCCGGCCCTGGGGCTGCGACCCCTATGGGTGTCGCGGAACAAGGAATCGAGAGGGAGGAAGGGTCGATGGCGGGTAAGCCGTATCTGCGACGCGGACGGACCTGGGCGGCAAGAGTGGCGTATGCGGCGGGCGTCGCCCTGGTGACGGGGGCCGGCGGTGCCGGGGCAGCCACCCACTACCCTCCGGGTGCCATCTGCTACGACTGCCACGCCGTCTCCAAATCCAAGATGGTGCTCGGCACCCACCTGCTCAAGAAGTCCGACCGCACCGTGGCCCTGGGGATCTCGGCGAGCAACCCCCAGGCGCCGTGCCTCTTCTGCCACGACAAGAACGCCGCGCCCTCGGTGCTGAATCGGGACCGGATGAAGGGGGTGTGGGACCACTTCGACGCCAGCTCCACCTCCAAGCACCCCAGCGACATCCAGAGCGGATTCGGGGGAAACGCCACGGCGCTCGACTGCCTCGACTGCCACGCACACATCACCGCGGGGGTGGAAAGCGACGGCTCGGGCAACGCCAGCGTCCACGGGATCGACGCCGGGGGTGGCACGCGGCTCAACTTGTACGCCAGCCTGATCGGGGCGCCGGACGATGCTTCCCAGGTCTCGGACAACACCTGCCGCAACGCCGCCTGCCACAGCGACACGGGGTCCAGCACCGGGGGGTACACGGCCCCGGCGGCCCACGGCATGGGGCGGGCAACCATCAACGACGGGGCGGCGCCCACCTCGTGCACCCAGTGCCACGGCAGCCACAACAGTTACCAGAACACCTCGCTGGTCACGCTTCGCACCGACGGCACCACCTCCAACAACCCGGGCGACCCCCTGGGCACCCGGGTCACCCCGGAAAAGTGCGGGGAGTGCCACGTGCAAGACGACGCCGGGGTGTACGCGGCCAAGGGCCATGGGCAGAGCACGATCTCCAGCGGCACGCTTGGGTGCACCGCGTGCCACAGCGGCAGCGTCCCCCACGACTTCGCGCGGTCGGCGCCCGGCACCAACCCTCTTCGGTTCGCCTTTGCCGAGAACACCTCGGTCCAGAGCGCCATCCGGCAGCAGGCGCCCTACAACCAGGCCTACTCCGTGTGTCTGACCTGCCACAGCCAGTACACGGGCAAGCTCCACGGGGGCACCACGGCCAAGGCCGGGTGCAACGACTGCCACGAGCCCCACGGGGCGGGGGTGGCGCCCAACGTGGCGATGGTGCGGGTCGAGATTCCCAAGGTGGACGCCGCCGGCACCCCCGTGTACGGGGACGGGACGGCCTCGGCCCCCTACGACACCAACGCATACCTGGCCTACGACGACACCACCTACAAGACCGACGGCACGGGGCTGTGCGACAACCGGGAGTGCCACCAGGGGCGGGTGGTGGCCGGCGACGAGATCTACCCCCTCTCGACCTTCCTCACCGGGGGGCGCCACTCCGGGGGCGACGTGGCCACCGGGGGGGATTTCGTCTGCCAGGTGTGCCACACCCACACCGACGAGGGCGGCAGCTGGGGGGCCAAGGCCTCCTGTACCACCTGCCACGGCCAGCCCCCGGTGTCCACCGCCACCACCTCCGAGGGCTACACGCGCTTTTCCGAGGCGGCGAGCCCCCACCGACGGCATGCGGCGCCGGTGGACCAGGGGGGCTACGGCTACGCCTGCCAGACCTGCCACCTCGACTACACCAGCTCTGCCACCCACAACACCGATCCCAAGACCTACCAGAGCCTCAACTTCGACACCGCCGCAAATCCCAGCGGCACCTACGACGTGGGCGCGGCCACCTGCAACAACCTCTACTGCCACTCCGACGGCCAGTCGGGCGCCTCGGTGGGCAGCGTGCAGTGGATGAGCGGCTTTGCCACCCCGGACTGGAGCACCCAGAACCTGGCGTGCAACGCCTGCCACGGGGGCGTCGACGAGCCCACCCGCATCGCCACCGGCAACCACCCCATCCACCTGGCGTGGGCGGGGATCACCTGCGCCCACTGCCATAACGACACCGTCACGGCCGCGGGCACCGACACGACCACGGCCATCGCGGGGCTCGCCTCCCACGTCAACGGCACGAAGAACCTCAAGGCCGGGGGCAGCTTCAACGGCCAGGCGGTGACGTTCACTTACGCGGGGGGCACCTGCGCCAGCATCAGCTGCCACGGGGCCTACGCCGACGTGGCCTGGACCGCCCCGACGGGCGATTGCGCCAACTGCCACGGCACCTTTGGTCTCAGCCCCAACGGGGTGCCTCTGCCCACCACCGTCGTGGCGAAGCACTCCGGTCCTCTGGCCAACCCCGACGGGAACGAGAACACCACCCTCTACAACCTCCACCAGGGGGCCGCAGATCTCGGTGCCGACGGCGAGGGCCGGTGCGACTACTGCCACGCCAACACCCAGCCGGCCTACACCGCCGCCATGCACCTGGACGGCACCATCCAGCTCAACAGCAGCATGGGCTACCAGGGGGCGAGCGGGTTCACCGGCACGCCGGCCGGGTGCACGAGCGCCTGTCATCCCGCCGCAACTCCCTACCAGATGAGCGACTCGGGCAATCCTTTGCAGCTCATCGCCGGCCAGGGTTTCAACTGCGGCTCGTGCCACGGCGACCCGCCGGCCACGGGGGCGCACCTGGCCCACGTCATCGGCAACGGCGACACCGACCGCACCGACTGCGCCAACTGTCACAGCGGGGCGGCGGCGTACACCAACGACGGCTCCCCCAACGGGCTGCACCGAAACGGCCAGACCGACCTCTTCGGCGAGTGGGATGCGGCCACCACCGCCCTGGGGGTGCAGTGGAACGGGGGCGCCCAGACCTGCGCCAACGCCTGCCACCTCAACAACGGCACCGACGACTCGGCCGGCTCGGGGAAGGTCGTTCCCGCGGCCCTGTGGACCGACACCTCGCTGGACTGCTCTTCGTGCCACTACTACGACGTCCAGCCCACGGGGGCGCGAAACGCCGCCGTGCCCAACTGCCAGGACTTCACCCACGACCGCCACTTCGGCGACGGCACCCCCGGGGTCTTCAAGGTCTGCTCCGACTGCCACGTGGTGCCCCCGGCGGGGGACACGAGCCACATCTCGGTGCCCGTGGCCGTGACCGACGGGGGGTACTTCCGGGACCGAGCCCTGGCCGAGCGGGGCGAGGCCACCGTGACCCGGGCCAACCTGAGCTACAACGGGCAAAATGCCGCCCTGGGCGCCGCGGGGAGCGCCGACGACGGGGCAGGCCCCAACAACCGCTGCTCGGGCTCGGGCATGTCGGTGGGCTGCCACGCCACGGGCACGTCGGGAACGGCCGACTGGGATACGGGGGGTGAGGGCGGGTGCGTCTTCTGTCACACCAACAACGATCCGGCCTTCAACCCCTACACCGGCATCCACGCGGTGACCCCCACGGTCTCCGGGGTGCGCCACGACCAGACCCTCGCGAACCCCTCCTTCGGTCCTGCCGGGTGCCAGGCGTGCCATACCGGCATCCCCTCCACGCGCCACCACGACGGCACCTTCGACGCCACGCCCAACGCCGCGGGGAACACCGCCATCGTCTTTGCGTCCGACGTGGGCTACCAGGATGCCGCCACCCCCACCTGCTCCCCCACGGGCTCCCTGGTGGACTGCCACTCCGAGGGCGGCCGCTGGGCCCGGTTGTGGACCCAGGCCGCCGGGGCCACCGACGGCACCGAGTGCGCCGGGTGCCACGGCAGCTGGGCCCAAGGGTGGAATCAGGGGGTCGTCCACCGCACCGACCAGGTCACCGGCGACGTGCACGGGTCCTCGGGCAGCGCCTACCAGTGCAAGGACTGCCACGCCCTGGAGACCGCGGGCTACACCTTTGTTCTGGGCACCAACGACTGGGGGGGCACCAGCCAGCACGGCAACAGCCAGATCACCATCAACAACGCGGGCACGAGCTTTGCGCGAGGCACCGGAGCCAACGCCGGCCAGTCGGGCTGCTCGCCGTGCCACGCGGCCTTCGACGGCGCCGCCCCGGGCCAGCACGCCTTCGTCACCACCGTATGGCCCCTGCAACTGGTCGACGGCGAAGTGCCCCCCGTGGGGTGCGACGCCTGCCACGGCGACGGGGCCGGGCGCTACGCCCCCGTAGGGCTTGCCTACCCCAATCGGGCGGGGGAGCACGCGGCCCACCTGGCGCAGCTCGAAGCCAAGCTGGGCTACCCGGCGGGTACCGTCGACGGAGTCCAGCAGCGGGCCATGTGCGCCTACTGCCACAACGACCCGGTCGGGATCGGGGGCAGCGGGCACTATCCCCCGGGCTACACCGGGGCCGACGAGCCGGCGGATGTGGGCGCCTTCAACCGCCTGTGGGACGGGCTCGCCGACGCCGGCGCCGTTTACAGCGCGGCCACCGGCACGTGCGCCAACCTCGCCTGCCACAACACCAAGAGCACCGACCCCGGCTACAACTGGTACGACGGTGCCACGGCCACCTGTGTGATGTGCCACACCGAGGGTGCCTCCGGGGCCAACCCCACCACGGGTCTCCACGACACCACCCCGACGATCTCGGGGGTGCGCCACGGGGCGAGCTTCCTATACAACGGCGGGGCCTCCACCGCCGAGTGCGTCACCTGCCACACCGCCACCCCGTCGTCCGCCCACTTGGACGGCACCTTCCAGCCCAGCGCCCCCATGGTCCAGTTCGCGGCGGCGGTGGGCTTCCAGGACGCCGCAACCCCCGGGTGCTCCACTTCCATGACGGGCTGCCACCTCGATGGAGGCGCCTGGCGGCGCCTGTGGCACGAGAGCTCCGCCGCCGCCGACGGCTCTGAGTGCGTGGGCTGCCACGGCACCTGGACCCAGGGCTGGCGGGTCGGGGTGACCCACCGCACCGACGCCGGCACCCGAAGCATCCACGGCGCGGGCAACCTCTACCAGTGCAAGGACTGCCACGCCCTGGAGGCCGCCACCGGCAACTACGCCTTCGCGCCCTGGAGCGCCGGCCGGCACGGCAACGCCCGCATCACCCTCAACGCCGAGGGCACCGGGGTGGCCCGGGGCACCGGGGCCGACGCGGGCCTGACGGGGTGCGCGCCCTGCCACGCCGCCTACGACGGCACGGCGTTGGGGCAGCACTCTTTTGCCACCACCGGGTGGCCCTTCGAGACCGTGCTGGGCGACCCCATCGAGGCCGGGTGCGACTCCTGCCACGGCGACGGGGCAGGACAAAACTGGCCCGACAGCACGCCGGCGCTTTCCTATCCCGACCGGGCCGGCGCCCACGACGTGCACCTCGCCGCCATCGGCACCGGCAACGCCGCGTGCAATACATGCCACCCGGGCAATCCCCCGGCGGGACACCCCGACGGGAGCGTCGCCCCCGCGCGCGTCTCCAACATGGACACCAACGGCGACGGCACCCCCGACGCCGACACGGACGCCCGCTTCCTGACGCTTTCCGGCGCCACCGACACCGACGGCCGCTACAACGCCGTTACCCAGACCTGCCTGAGCATCGACTGCCACAACAACACCGAGACCCCCGGGTGGTACACCGAAGTCGGCGTCGGTGAAGGGTGCATCACGTGCCACGCCACGCCGCCCGCCACGGGCGCCCATCTGGCCCACGCCACGTCCGACAACGACTACACCGACTGCGACGCGTGCCACGGCGACCCCACGCGCACCGTGAGCGGCGACTACACCGTGGGTCTGTTCGGGCCTTCGGGGCTGCACAACAACGGCGTGGCCGATGTCTACTTCCGCTACGACGGCGATCCCGCCACGGCGGCCTGGAACGGCACCACGTGCAGCAACATCGACTGCCACTACAACAACGAGACGCCCAACTGGACGGGCGGTACCACCACCTGCTCGAGCTGCCACGCGCTTCCCCCCACGGGGGCGGGCGCCCGGGCCCACCCGGGCCACTACACGGGCAAGGGCTGGGCCACGGGGAGCACCGCCAACTGCACCGCGTGCCATCCCGACAACACCAGCGGCCACAGCAACGTGGCCGACAACAGCGTCATCGTGAATGCGGCCCTCGGTCCTGCCGGGGTTGCCCCGGCCATCACCTGCGCTAGCGCGCCGGGGTTGGGGTGCCACAACGACCACACGACCCCCGCCTGGAACACCACCGGCATCGCGTGCACCGCGTGCCACACCCCCGGAGGTACGGCGGCGGCCGACCCGGCCACCGGGCTCCACCACATCACGGCGGCGGGCCCCCAGCCCCACGGCGACACCCTCCCCGGGGGCGGGTGTACGGCGTGCCACGATGCGTCCAAGCCCGCCACCCACGCCGACGGGGTGTTCGATCCGGACAACTCGGCCAACACCGACCGGTTCCTGGCGCGAACGAATATGACCTTCACCGATGGGGCGGCCAACACCAGCACGTGCTCGGGCACCGGGCTCGTCGGCTGCCACACCGACGGGGGAGCCTGGGCCCGGCTGTGGTCCACTGAGGCCGACTCGGCGGCCACGGCACCCCGCTCGGCCCGGTGCAACGTGTGCCACGGCCAATGGGCGAGCATTGCAGGCAGCGCAGGCTGGCGCGAAGGCACCACCCACTACAAGGCGGGTGGCACCAACGCTGCGACAAACGCCCGGGGCGCGGGACACGAGCCGTCGGGGAGCGCCGACTGCAACGGCTGCCACGTCTACGGCGCAGCCGGCAACGGCCGGCACAACGTGCCCACCGGCAGCCCGGCCGAGCACCGCATTACCGCGAATACCAATAGCTCTGGCTACGCTCGAAGCGACGGCAACGCCGGGTGCAGCTTCTGTCACGGCGGCGCAACCGACGCGGCCTACAACTTCCCCGTCTCGGTCTTCGCCAACCAGCCCGTGAGCGGCGACCCCGTGCCCGCGCCGGCCTGTACCGACTGCCACGGTCTGGGGGGAAGCGCCGACTTCGTCACCTCGGCGAGCAGCCACACCCGGGTCACCCGGGGGGCGGCCTTCGGGGACTGCACCGACTGCCACAGCGGCCACGCCAACGGGTCTCCGGGAGCCAACGAGGTGGAAATCTCCACCCGCTCCACGGTGCTTGGCACGGTGGTGCCCACCATGAACCGCGAGTACGCCAGCCACGGCTCGCGCTTTCGCCTGGGCGGCAGCGCGACCAAGAGCGGGGGTTGGAGCACGGGAGGGGCCACCGAGGCCGAGATCTGCTGGGGCTGCCACGATGCCCAGACCCCGGCGGTGACCGAGTGGGAGACCAACCAGAAACCCAACACCGGCAACCTCTCCTACGACTACGGGAGCCTCTACACCACCGTGACGGGGACCACCCAGACCTCCAACTGGACCACGGCCTTCTGGCGCAGCGGCAAGGGCCGCTCCAGCGGCGGCGCCTCGAACCCCTTCTGGTACAAGCGCGGCGCCATCCAGTCCACCCACTCGGTGAACTTCGACCAGGGGACCGCGGCGGTGACCGCGGGCAACTCCCTGGGCTACAACCGCACCGAGACCAAGGACAGCGTGGCCAACATCCGGTGCTCCTACTGCCACGACGTGCACGGCACCCACGACGGGGTGGCGGGGGACCCGGGCGGGCTGCCCTACCTGCGGGGCACCTGGAAGGGCAACCCCTACCCCGAGGACGGCGCGCCCCAGTGGGGCATGGCCAACTGGACGGTGGACGCGGACACGACGCTCACCTTCGGCAGGGTGCCCCGGGCCAGCGCTGCATCCAACAACTCGGGCCTCACCGGCGTGCCCCAGGCGGGCGGGTGGTGGATCGACCAGAACTCCGGCAATCCCAACTCGGGAGCGACCCTCGCCTCCACCGCAGGCCTGTGCATCCAGTGCCACGGAAGCAACGTGGACACCCTGGACCGCACGACGGGGGAGAACCTCTGGGTCTCCGGGGGCAACGGGCACATGAATGCGGTGATCGGAGGCTCGGGAACGACGCTTGCCGCGCACAACATCTACACGCGAGCCAAGCGGGGCTCGAATCAGGCGGTCCGGGGGAGCAGTACGAGCCCCAACGTAGATATGGGTGTCGCAACGGAAAGCGGTCGGGGCTACACGTACCGGAGCAACGAGACCGATGGGTACCGCTACTACCCCCGCATCGCTACCACTTCGGCTACTGGAACGGGGACCACCCGGCCGTACAGCTTCAGGTACTTCCCGTGGAGCGCGGCTTACAATTCTGCGTATACTCGTGGTTCTGCTATCGCATCCGGCACTATGGAGATCCAGGTTGCGGATCTGAACAGCGCAGGCAGCACTACCGTTACAGAAGCCGCATCCTATTCCGCCCAGTCGAGGTACCACACCTTCAATTGCGGCAAGTGCCACAACCCGCACGCGTCGCGGCTGCCCAAGCTCTTGATCACCAACTGCCTGGATACCAATCACAACACCTGGGACAACAACTACCAGGCGGCCGGCGCGATCGGATCGCCTTGGGCCGGTACCCGGGTCTCCCAATGGGCGGCGGCCATCAACTGCCACCGGCTCGACGACCGGGCCGTGCTCTCGACCAGCCCGAGCACGGTGCGGGGACCTGGGTGGAACAAGGTGAGCCCCTGGCTGGAGTACACGAGCCCGGACACGCAGCCGAGCGCGAACCCCAATCCTTAGAGCAAGTATGGAGTCGCTCTCGGCACTGTGCGTGAGGTGCTTCAAGGAGACACGGCCATGACGAAGAAGAGAGTTCTGAGAGCGGCCCTGGCGGCAGGCCTGGCGCTGGGCCTCGGGGGGGGGCTGGCGGGCGGCGCGGCGGCGGGACCGGTGCTGGAGGCCGGGGATGCGACGGTGCGGCGAAACGGGGTGTCCGCGGGGCGCCTGGGCGCGCTGCCGGAGGGGGGGTGGTTCTCCCGGGTGCCCGAGAGCGCCACGGCGTCGGAGTATCTCTATTTCGACCTGGATGGCTCTCCTCTCGACCCGGCGGAAGGATCCATCGTTCTGACCATCGAGCGGGACGAGCGGCAAGACCACGAGGCGCTCTTCGTCTTCACCACGGGCGAGTGGGAACCGGTGTGGGGGCCCGCGGTCCGCTGGCTCGAGGAGCCTTTCGAGATCAACTACACCGAGGCGGAGTTCATCCGCAACGGCACGCGGCTTCCTCGCCGATTCGCCGCTCGCGGGGTGCCGCACCGCTATGTGTTGGCCTGGAAGTGGGACCGGGTCGAGATGTACGCCGGCGGAGAGAAGCTCTTGCCGGACATTCTGGTGCCGGGCATGATGGGGCCCATCTTGGAGCGGGCCAGGTACCTGGTCATCGGGGCGGAGACCGATCCGCGGTTTCCAGCCGGGGCCACGGTGCCCCTCCACTCCAAGCTCCTGGAGTTTCGCGTCTTCGACACCTTCGACGGTTGGCGGCAGGCGGCCCACGTGGGCTCCGTGGCGGCGGAGAAGGGATTCTACGGTGCGGGCCAGGAGATCACAGTCACTCTGCGGGGTTCCATCGACGGCACCGCCGCCTTCACCCTGGCCGGCGTGGCCGAAAGCGTCCTCATGGAAGAAGTCGACGACGGCGTCTACGTGGGCTCCGTGGTCGTACCCCCGGGGTTGAACCTGGCCTCGGCGGCCCTCACCGGCACCCTCACCGACCCGGCCACCGGGCAGACCGCGACCCTGACCGGCAAGCCCGTGGCCATCGACAGCGTCCCCCCCGAGCCCCCGGCGCGGGTGCTCGCCACCGCCCCCTGGGCCAAGGAGATCGAGCTCTCCTGGACCGCGAGCGCCTCGGCGGATCTGGACCACTACCTGGTCTTCCGGGGGGAGGGCAGGGCGCCGGACCTCACGGGCGCGCCCTTCGAGGAGCTGCGGGAGCTCGCCCTGGTGGACACCCGGGTCGTCCCCGGCCTCACCTACCACTACGCCGTCCTCGCCGTGGACAAGGCGGGAAACCGAAGCGCCCCGAGCGAGGCCGTCTCGGTGACTGCCGTGGCCGGCGACGGCCCGGCGATCACCTCCATCCACCTGGAGCCCTTCGGCCGGCCCCTGCGCCCGGGCCAGAGCGTGACCCTTGCCGTCACCGGCCAGAGCGGGGGCACCCTCACCGTGGACCTCGGGGAGCTGGGCACCGGGCTGCCCCTGGTGGAGCAGGGCCGCACCGGGGTCTACCGCGGCACCTACACCGTCACCGAAGCCGACGTGGGGCCCACCCGGGGGCTCCACCGGGTGGTGGCCCACCTCTCCGACGACTACGGAAGCGCGTCCCTGGCCGGCCCCGAGCTCGCCGTGGTGGGCCTGGACGTATGGAACGACGTCACCCCCCCGACCCTCTCCAAGGCAAGCCACGACGGCTTTGCCGCGGCCGGGTTTAGCGGCAGGCTCGTCGCGGGCGACGTCCTCACCGTCACCCTCGAAGGCGAGCCCCAAGGCTACGCGAGCTTCGACCTCCCGGGGGTAGCGCGATTCATCCCCATGGCCGAGTCGCCCACGCGCCCGGGCACCTACACCGGCACCTACACCGTGGGCTGGTCCGACGAGGGCGTGGACCTTCCCGTCCTCGTCACCCTGGCCGACGAGGCCGGAAACGAGACCACCGCCACCGCCGGGCGCCCCGTCTCCCTCGACACCCGGGTGCGGCTGCTCGTGAGCGCCCGCGACAGCCTGTTACCCGCCGACCGCAAGGCCACCACCCGGCTCGTGGCCAAGGCCACCAACGCCAACGGCGACGACGTCTCCGGCCACGAGCTGGCGCTCACGCTTTCCACCACCGAGGAGTACACCGGGGTGGTGGGGGGCGGGCGCCTGGAAGACCGCACGGCCACCCAGGACGACGTGGACAACGTGGAAGTGCGCTGGGGGGGAGTCACCGACAGCTTCGGCGAAGTGGCGGCCACCTACACCGCGGGGTTTGCGGCCAAGACCGCGCTGATCCTGGCCAAGAACCTCACCACCGGCGACGTGGGGGCCGGGTGGCTCCACACCTACGTCGCCTCCACCGTGGCGCTGGAGATCCTGCCCCGGGCGGCCCGGGGCACCCCCGACCGGGCCATCCTGCGCCTGACCGCCGACCCCGAGTGGCTCACCGCCGACGGGCGAAGCACCAGCCGCGTGAAAGCCGTGCTCACCGATCTCGCGGGCAATCCGCTTGCCGGCCAGCGGGTGACCTTTGCCCTGGGCAGCGACAACGGGCGGCTGCGGGTCTTGCGAAGCGGGCTCACCGACGAGCAAGGGCTGGCCGAGGCCGAGTACCGGGCGGGAACGCTCGCCGGGTACGTCACCCTCACCGCCGCGAGCCGCGAGCACGGCGTCACCGCCGCCGTGCAGCTCGAGCTGCGGGCCGACGCCCCGGCCAAGATCGACCTGGTGGCCAGCGCCCAGCGGCTCGTCTCGGGCGACAAGGCCACCCTCTCGGTCACCGTCTCCGACATCCACGACAACCCCAACATCGGGGTGCCCGTGACCTTTGCGCTGCTCTCGGGCAGCGGGAGCCTCGCGGCCCCGAGCCTCCTCACCGACCGAAACGGCCAGGGAGCCGTCGCCTTCACCGCGGGCAGCACCCCCGGCACCGCCGTCCTCGAAGCCCGCCACACCAGCCGCGCCCCCAACGAAGACGAGCTGCGGCGGGTCTACGGCACCGTCTTCGTGCCGCGGCTTGCCCCGCGCCAGGAGCGCGACCGGGTGCGCATCGTCGAGTGGCTGGTCGAGCCCCGGGAGGAAGTGGCCAAGGGCCAGCCCCTGGTCACCCTGGAGGGCGGCAACGGCACCTGGACCCTGGCGGCCCCCGAGAAGGGCGTCTTCGTGCGGGAGGTCAAGCACCGGCGCGACCGGGTGGAGCTGGGCGACACCCTGGGGTATGTTGAGATCGATGAAACGGTGTGGCAGGAGGAGTACGGGAAGTAGCGCGTGGCGGGTTGCGCGTGGCGTGTTGGAGGAAACCCGCCACCAGAGCCGCAACGGGCCACCTGCAACGCGCAACCCCCAACGCGCAACCCCAACCGGCAACATGCAACCGGCAACATGCAACCCACAACCCGCAAAGGAGAAGGCCATGAAGAAGAGCCGCTACGTCAAGCCCCAGGTGGTGGGGACCTCCAGCGTCCACCCCTGCTGAGGGGGAGAGTCCGAAGAGGGTACGGAGGGCCGGCGAGAGCCGGCCCTCTGGCATTGGTGGGAGCGAGACACGCCGCAGGGCGCTCCTGCGCGGCTCTCGAGCTTCGGGTTCAAGGACGCGTCAACGATACGGTAATCGGCCCCGCCACCGGACCCGACCAGCGGAAGCGGAAGGCTGCCTCGGCGCCGGCACCGCCGCTCGCGGCGCTGGCTTCCACGGAGAAGTCCCACTCCAGGGCGGCCTTGACCCCGAAGAGGCGCACCTTGCTGGGGAAGCCGCGGCCCTTGGCCAGGAAGAGGTCGTAGAGGTCCCAGGCCTGCGCGGCGCCCGGAGCCAGCCCGGCCTCGAGGGGCTCGTCGAGCTCGCAGATGGTGTCGGCTCCCTGGCGGGCCGAGAGCCGCAGTCGCAGCCCGGTCGCGGGGGCGGCGCCCAGGTTTCGGAGCTCCAGGACGACACGCTCGAAGGAGACCGGACCGCCGGTCCGGGGGGTGAGGGTGCCCTTCTCGATCCGAGGGGCGAGGGTCAGTTGGGGGGAGGGATTCATGGAGCCTCCGGTATGGGGCAAGGGGCAAGGGGCAGAGAGGCTGGGGGTGCGTCACCTGTCACCCGTCACCCGCTGTTCCGCCACCGTACCGGGGTGGGGGGGGCGGTGCAAGCGGCACGGGGTAGCGGCTCGGGAAGGGAGGGGGCGATTCGCGTCGGCGGAGCCCTTGACGGGGGGCCGAGGGGTGGTAGATAGCCTGGAACGATTCCAGGTGGATGAGATCCCCTCTCCACCGGTCCGCCGCCGGCATGTGTCGGCGGCAAAGGAGGCTCCCATGGTGTGGAAGCGATGTGCCCTGCTCCTCGTCGGCCTGGCCCTGGCCTGTGCCGGGCCGGTCCCCAGCCAAGCGGAAGTGCCCCGCATGACCAAAGAGGACCTGCGTGCCCGGATGGGCAGCGCCGACGTGGTGGTAATCGACGTGAGGGCGGGAGGCGACTGGACCCGCGCCACGGAGAAGATCGCCGGGGCGGTGCGGGAGGAGCCGGGTGCGGAGGCGGCCTGGGCCCCCAAGTACCCCAAGGACGCCACCCTGGTCTTCTACTGCGCCTGAGGCAACGAAGCCACGAGCGCCCGTGTGGCGCGCAAGCTGGCCGATATGGGGTACACGAAGGTCTACGCCCTCCTCGGAGGCTGGGCGGAGTGGAAGTCCGCCGGCTATCCCCTGGAGCCCCGATAGTTCCGCCCGTCCCCCCGGGCGCGGGATGACGCCCCGCGCCCGGGTGTACGCCTCACTCCCCGATGATCTTCACGAGCACCCGCTTCCGGCGCCTTCCGTCGAACTCCCCGTAAAAGATCTGCTCCCAGGGGCCGAAGTCGAGCTTGCCTCCGGTCACGGCCGCCACGACCTCCCGGCCCATGACCGTGCGCTTGAGGTGGGCGTCGCCGTTGTCCTCGCCGGTGCGGTTGTGCTGGTAGCGGCCCACGGGCTCGTGGGGCGCGAGCCCTTCGAGCCAGCGCTCGAAGTCCTGGTGGAGCCCCGCCTCGTCGTCGTTGACGAAGACGCTGGCGGTGATGTGCATGGCGTTGACCAGGCACAGCCCCTCGCGAACGCCGCTCTCCCGCAGGCACGCCTCCACCTGGGGCGTGATGTTGACGAAGCCCCGCCGGGCGGGAATCTCGAACCACAGCTCCTTTCGGTAGCTCTTCACGA
>JBFLZB010000031.1 GCA_040756475.1 Thermodesulfobacteriota bacterium | reverse complement strand
CGCTGGCCAGGGGGCTCCGGGGCCGGTCCCGGAGGAACTCCTCCAGCGCTTCGGCGGACTGGGCCGCCAGGGCCCGATCCAGGGCCTGGCGGTCCTCCGCGCGCCGGCTCGCCCAGAGGTCGCGCAGGCGGCGGCCCTCCTCGGCCTGGGGGGCCTGGGGGTACGAGGCGAGGAAGTGGTCCATGGCCTCCGGGGTTGCCTTCGCCACGGCCGCCTCGTAGGCCGCTTCGGTGTCTCGGCGCAGCCGCAGCGCCCCCTCCTCCCGCTCCCGGAGGATCCGCAGCTTCTCTCGGGCGTCGGGCGCGTAGGAGCTCAGGGGGTGGGCCGCCAGAAACCCCTCCAGGGCCTGGGGCGTGGCCTGCTCCAGGGCTTGGGCGTAGGCAGTGCGCTCTGCCGCCTCGATACGGTCCAGGGCCTGGAGGCTCAGTCCGCGGACCTGGTCGAGGTCGGAGGCGTCGGGCTTGAGCTGGGCGTACCGGACGAAGTGGTAGAGTGCCCGGGGGTAGTCCTGGAGGCGAAAGAAGTATACTACCCCCAGGTTGTAGTGGGCGTCGGTGTAGGTCTCGTCGAGCTGGAGGGCGGCCAGGTACTGGTCGCGGGCGGCCTCGTACTGGCGAAGCTTCAGGTAGTGGTTCCCCGATTCTTTCCGGAGCTCCGTCTCCTTCGGGGGCTGGGCCAGGGCCGCTCCTGCCGCGAGCAGCACCGCCACCAGCGCGCTGGAGCGCCTCATCGAAACCTCCCGGGGCCTTCCCGGCCGCTCAGTCATGCGACGAGCAGTCAGTATAGGAGGACGGGGGGGGCATTACAAGGCGGGGCACCTTCTTCCCCCGGGGCAAACGTGCTATCTTTCGGCCGCGCCCGGCGTGCCGGGAGGCATCTCCTACTCCGAACACACAAGGAGGCGCGGACATGGATCCGACCAAAGCGGAACGCTGCTTTCAGCTCTGGAACGACTCGGAAGCCGTCACCGTCAAGATGCTCTCCATCCTCAACGCGCTGCGGGTGGAGCGGGGCGTGCTGGGGCACGTGTACGGGCGCTCCATCGCCAAGGTGAGCTCGGTGGAGATCCTCAAAGTGCACCGGCACGCGCGTCTGGTGCTGGGCCGCGATCTCACGGTCCAGGAGACCTTTCCCGTGCTGCAGGCCGTGGGCAGGCTCGACCTGGGCCCCTGCCGCATCGACCTGGGAAAGCTCACCGTCAAGTTCCAGGCCCGGGGCGAAAGCATGGACACTCTGGACGCCTTCGTGGCCCAGGAGCTTGCCCCGGTCACCACGGGGCGCCAGGCGGTGCTGGGCAGGCCCCAGGACGTGGTGCTCTACGGCTTCGGCCGCATCGGGCGGCTCCTGGCCCGGATCCTGGTGGACAAGACCGGGCGGGGCGACAAGATCCGGGTGCGCGCCACTGTGGTGCGCAAGGGGTCCGAAGGAGACCTCAAGAAGCGCGCGGCGCTCTTTCGGATGGACTCGGTGCACGGCCCCTTTGCCGGCACGACCCAGATCGACGAGGAAGACAATGCCATCGTCGCCAACGGAAACCTCGTGCGGGTTCTCTACGCCGAAGCACCCGAACACGTGGACTACACGGCTTTCGGGATCGAGGACGCCATCGTCATCGACAACACGGGCAAGTGGCGGGACCGCCAGGGGCTGGGGAGGCACCTACAGGCCAAGGGGGTGAAGAGCGTGCTCCTCACGGCCCCCGGCAAGGGAGACATCCCCAACATCGTGTACGGCATCAACCACCGGAACCTGGACCCGGCGGAGCGGATCGTCTCGGCCGCCTCCTGCACCACCAACGCCATTGCTCCCGTCATCAAGGTCGTCGGGGAGCGCTTCGGGATCGTCTCGGGCCACATGGAGACCGTGCACGCCTATACCAACGACCAGAACCTCATCGACAACTTCCACAAGAAGGCCCGCCGCGGCCGGTCGGCCCCCCTCAACATGGTCATCACCGAGACCGGCGCGGCGAGCGCCGTGGCCAAGGTGCTGCCCGAGATGGCGGGCAAGCTCACGGGCAATGCCATCCGGGTGCCCACCCCCGACGTCTCCCTGGCCATCCTCCAGCTGCGGCTCGACCGGCCCACCTCCAAGGCCGAGCTCAACGACTACCTGCGGGAGATCTCGGTGAACAGCCCCCTTCAGAACCAGATCGACTTCACCACCTCGCCCGACATCGTGAGCTCCGACATCATCGGGTCCCGCCACGCCGGGGTCGTGGACGGCGAAGCCACCATCGTGAGTCCGTCGGACCCCCGCAACGCCGTGCTCTACGTCTGGTACGACAACGAGTTCGGGTACGCCTGCCAGGTGATGCGCCTGGTGCAGCGCATGGCCGGCATCGACCTGCCCGAGCTCCCGGCGGACGACCTGCCGTAGGCAGCTCGGGAGACACGCCAGGCGCGGGCGCCGGCCTGGCGCATCCGCTCCAACGCCATGATCTGGCCGGGCTGGCAGTACCCGCACGGGCTCACGTCCTCGAGAACCCACGCCCGCTGCACGGGGTGGGGCTTCCCGCCCCCAAGACCCTCGATGGTGACCACCACCGGGCCCGCGGCCCGCCCCAGGGGGACTGCGCAGGAGCGCACGGGCTCCCCGTCCAGGTGCACCCTACAGGCGCCGCACCGGCCCACGCCGCACCCGTACTTGGTGCCCGTGAGGCCCAGGTGTTCCCGCAGGACCCAGAGGAGGGGGGTCCCGGGCCAGGGCTATGGGGCGCGCCCTATACCGTCAGCGAGATCGCAGCCGGTCGCCTCCTGAGGGGAAACGAGTCCAGGGCACAGCTTGCCCGGATCCGGTGGTGCGTCAACCCGACGGAGCATCGGGGTGACGCCAGTGAACCTCCCTGGGTGTTCCGGGGCCCGACAGCGCGAGCTCGAAGCGGCTCCGGCTTGACGCCCCCGAGAGGGCTCTGCTAAGCAGAGGCCTGGCTCTGCAAACCGCGACCGCTCACCCAAGGAGCTCCCCGTGGCCCGTGTCAACGAGAACTACCTCAAGCTGAAGGCCGGCTACCTCTTCCCGGAGATCGGCCGGCGGGTGAAGGCCTTTGCCCAGGCCAATCCCGGCGCCAAGATCATCCGGCTGGGGATCGGCGACGTCACCCTGCCGCTCGTGCCGGCGGTGATCGAGGCCTTCCACGCCGGGGTCGACGACCTGGCCCGGGCGGAGACCTTCCGCGGGTACGGGCCCGAGCAGGGGTACGACTTCCTCCTGGAGGCCATTGCGGAGAAGGCCTACCGCCCCCTGGGCGCCGACGTCAAGCCCTCCGAGATCTTCGTCTCGGACGGGTCGAAGTGCGACGTGGCCAACATCCTCGACGTCTTCGACCTGGGCAACACCGTGGCCATCTGCGACCCCGTCTACCCCGTGTACAACGACACCAACGTGATGGTGGGGCGCACGGGGGAGGCCGACGAGAAGGGCTACTACCGGGGCATCGTGTACCTGCCGTGCAGCGAGGAGAACGGCTTCCTCCCCGCGCTCCCCCGGGAGCGGGTGGATCTCGTGTACCTGTGCTACCCCAACAACCCCACCGGGGCCGTGGCCCCCCGGGCCGAGCTGGCCCGTTGGGTGGAGTACGCCCTGGCCCAGGAAGCCGTGCTCCTCTTCGACGCCGCGTACGAGGCCTTCATCACCGAGCCCGGCATCCCCCACTCGATCTACGAGATTCCCGGCGCCGAGCGCTGCGCCATCGAGTTTCGGAGCTTCTCGAAGACCGCGGGCTTTACCGGCGTGCGCTGCGGCCTCACCGTGGTGCCCGAGGCGCTCCAGGCCCGCACCGCCGACGGCCGGCGGGTCTCCCTGAATCCGCTCTGGCACCGCCGCCAGACCACCAAGTTCAACGGGGTCTCCTACCCCGTCCAGCGGGCCGCGGCCGCGGTCTATTCCCACGAGGGGTGGCGCCAGAACCAGGAGGTGATCCGCTACTACCAGGAGAACGCCCGGATCATCCGCGAGGGGCTCACCGCCGCGGGGTTCGCGTGCTACGGTGGGGTCAACGCGCCCTACCTCTGGCTCAAGGTGCCGGCGGGGCTCACCAGCTGGCAGTTCTTCGACGTGCTCCTGGGAGAGTGCCACGTGGTGGGCACGCCGGGCAGCGGCTTTGGCCCGAGCGGAGAGGGGTACTTCCGGCTCTCGTCCTTCGGGGACCGGAACCACGTGGAGGAGGCGGTGGCGCGCATCCGCAAGAGGTGGGGCAGCTGACCGCGCAATGGACACCCCGATGGCCAACAGCCACGAGCCCACAGCGCGCAGAGCCGTCGTCCTCCTGAGCGGCGGGCTCGACTCGGCCACCTGCCTGGCCATCGCCCGGACCCAGGGGTACGAGACCTACGCGCTGTCCTTTGCCTACGGCCAGCGGCACGCCGCCGAGCTCGACGCGGCCCGCCGCGTGGCCCGGGCCCTGGGCGCCGCCGCCCACCACGTGGCCACCATCGACCTGCGGGCCTTCGGGGGCTCGGCCCTCACCGGCGACATCGCGGTTCCCAGGCCGGCCTCCCCCGAGGAGATCGGCCGGGGGATCCCGGTTACCTACGTGCCCGCCCGAAACACGGTCTTCCTGTCCTTCGCCCTGGCCTGGGCCGAGGTCCTGGGTGCCCGGGACCTCTTCATCGGGGTCAACGCCCTCGACTACTCGGGTTACCCGGACTGCCGCCCCGAGTTCCTGGAGGCCTTCGAGCGGGTGGCGAACCTGGGGACCAAGGCCGGGGTCGAGGGGAGCCGATTCCGGGTCCACGCGCCGCTGCTGCACCTGACCAAGGCCGAGATCATCCGCCGGGGCGCGGCCCTGGGGGTGGACTACGGCCTCACCCGCTCCTGCTACGACCCGGACGCCGAGGGGCGGGCGTGCGGCCGGTGCGATAGCTGCATCCTGCGCAGGAGGGGTTTCGAGGCGGCCGGGCTGCCGGACCCGACTCCCTACGCGGGGTAGGGCCGGCGTGGCGCACGGAGCCGGGACCTACTCCTCGATCTCGATGGCCTGGGGGTTGCACTCCTCGGCGGCCTGGCGCACCTTGGCCTCCAGGTGCTCGGGCACGGCCGGGTTGCGGACGACCCCCCGCAGTTGGTCGTCGTCGTAGTCGAACACCTCGGGACACACCTTGTGGCAGTTCCCGTCCCCCATGCACAGCCCGTAGTCGATGCGCACCTTCATGGCTTGGCCCTCCCAGCGCGTGTTGCGGCGTCTTGCAGGGGACCCAGGCTAACGGCGATGCGCCGGGTGTCAAAGAGGGGGTTACGTGAGGCGTGAGACGCGAAGCGTGAAGCGTGCGCGGGTGCTGTGAGCCCGGGGTTCATCCGTCCCATCCGTCCCATCGGTCCCATAGGTCCCATAGGTCCCATAGGTCCCATCACCCGCCAACCCCCCCACCTGCATCAACCGAGGAATCCATGACCCCCACCGAGCTCCTGGATCGCGCCCGGCGGGAGGGCCGGCGAAACCTCGACGAGGCCGAGTCCAAGGGGCTCCTGGCCCACTACGGCCTCCCTGTGGTGGAAGAGCGCACGGCGGCGACGCCGGAGGAGGCTGCCGGCGCTGCTCGGGGGCTCGGCTTTCCCGTGGTCCTGAAGGGGCTGGGGCCCGCGCTGGCCCACAAGACCGAGCGGGGGCTGGTGCGGTTGGGGATGCGCGGCGAGGCCGAGGTGGCCGAGGCCGCTCGGGCGATTGCCGAAGCCGCCGGGGCGGACCTGCGCGGCTATCTCGTCCAGCCCCAGGTGCCGGGCCGGAGGGAGCTCCTCCTGGGGCTCGCCCGGGACCCGGAGTTCGGGCCCGTCGTGGTCTTCGGCCTGGGCGGCGTGCTCGCCGAGGGCTTGGGTGACGTGGCCCTAGCCCTGGCGCCCCTGGGCACCGCGGACGCAGAAGAGCTCCTGGAGCGCCTGAAGAGCCGGGCTCTCCTGGGACCCTTCCGGGGCGAGGGGGCCGTGGACCGGGCCGCCCTGGTCCGGGCGCTCCTGGGCCTCTCCCGCCTCGCCCAGGAGCATCCGGGGGTGGCCGAGGTGGATGTGAACCCGGTGCGGGTGCGCCCGGACGGGTCGGTCCTGGCGGTGGACGCCCTCGTGGTGCTCGGCCGCGAGGCACCCCGGACCCTTCGGGAGCGGGTGGCCCCCGGCGCCCTGGCCCGGCTCTTCTACCCGCGCTCCGTGGCCTTCGTGGGTGCCACGGGGACCCTGGGCAAGTGGGGTCACCTGCTCTTCACCAACGTCCTCGCCGGCGGGTTCCCGGGGCCCGTGTATCCGGTGAACCCCAAGGGGGGCACGGTGGCCGGGCGTCCGGCGCTGGCTGCCGTCGAGGACCTGCCCGACGGCGTGGACCTGGCGGTGGTCACCGTGCCCGCGGCCGCGGTGGCCGACACGGTGACCCGGCTCGGGGCCCGGGGGGTGCGGGGTGCCGTGATCGTCTCCTCCGGGTTCGGCGAGGCGGGGGGTGAGGGGCCGCGCCTGCAAGAGGCGCTGGTGGCCGCCGCCCGGCGCGCCGGGGTCACCCTGGTGGGGCCCAACACCATGGGGATCTTGAACCCCCACGCCCGCTTCTACGGCACCGGCGCCCACGTGCGCCCCGAGCCGGGGGACACCATGCTCCTCTCCCAGTCCGGCAACATGGGGGTACAGCTCCTGGCCTTTGCCGCCGCCCAGGGGATCGGGATCCGGGCGTTTTGCGGAACGGGCAACGAGGCCATGGCCGCGGTGGAGGACTTCCTGGAGGCCTTGGAGGAGGACGACCGCAGCCGCACGGTGGTGCTCTACCTCGAAGGGGTCAAGGAAGGGCGCCGGTTCTTCGAGTCGGCACGGCGCCTGTCGCGCCGCAAGCCCGTGGTGGCCCTCAAGGGAGGGCGCACGGTTGCCGGCCAGCGGGCCGCCGCGAGCCACACCGGGGCGCTCGCCTCCGACGCCCGGGTCTTCGAGGCCGCGTGCCGCCAGGCCGGGGTCGTCCTGGTGGACCAGCCCACCGACCTCCTCGACGCCTCCGCCGCCTTTACCGCCCTGCCGCTCCCCCGGGGGCCCCGGGTGGCGATCCTCACCTGGGGCGGCGGGTGGGGGGTGGTGGCCTCGGACCTGTGCGCCGAGCTCGGCCTCACGGTGCCTGCCCTGGACGAGGCCGTCCGCGGGCGTCTCGACCGGCTCCTGCCCCCCTACTGGAGCCGCACCAACCCCGTAGACCTGGTGGGTGAGCCCGGCGCGGACCTCCCGGCCCGCATCCTGGAGGAGCTCCTGGCGTGGGATGGTGCCGACGCGGTCATCCACCTGGGCGTCCTGGGCCGCGAGCGCTTCCTGCGGGCCACGGTGGAATCGGCCCGGGCCGTGGACCCCGAACAGCCCCCCGAGCTCCTGGACGCCGCCGAAGCACAGGCCGCCCGCTACGAGGCCGGGGCCCGTGCCGGCATCGCCCGGTTGGCCGCCGGCAGCGACAAGCCCGTAGTGGGGGTGACCCTGCTGCCCGAGCCCGGAGGCCGCACGCTCCTCGACGCGGAGGGCACCGACCGCCGCATCCTCGCCTTCCCCACCCCCGAGCGCGCCGCCAGGGTGCTGGCGAGGCTGTGGGAGTACGCGAGGTTTCTCCGCCGGGACGAGGGGTGGTCCCAACTCCGACCGTGACGCCATCGCTGGGACCGGGTGGCGTGGGGACGTCGAGCCGAGACTTCTGCAAACGGAGCGCATGGCATGGACGGGTTGATCATCCTTCTGGCGGTCGTCCTCCTGGTGGCTCCGGCGGTGTTGGCCGGGCTGGCTCTCACCGGTCATCGGGCGAATCGGCGGCGGCTCGAATGGCTGGAGGCGAAGCTCGAGCAGATCGAGGCCGAGTTTCGAGTCCGGACGCGGAGCCTGGAACGGCGCTTGGCGGAGTTTGCGGCGGCCACCACCCGTCCCGCCGGAGAACCAGAGACTCCGGCCGCCCGCGCGCAGGACGAGGCCCCCCCGCCCCCCTTCGTCCGGTCCGAGACTCGGCTCTCGGCCCCGGCCCAGGCTCCCCCCCCGGTGCCACCTCCCCCCAAGCCAGCCCAACCGCTGCCCCTCCCGATCCCGCCATCGGTTCCCGCCCCGCCCCCTCGGGCCCGAGTCCACTGGGAGCAGTGGATGGGCGTGCGGGGGGCCGCGGTGCTCCTGCTGCGGGCCGCCGCCCGCTTCCCCTCCCCGGAGCTCTTCGTCGCCGCCCCCGCGGGGGCCTACGCGCTCCTCCTCGGAAACCCCGACGCCGACCCGCCGAAGTACGAGCTCGGCCGGACGCGGGACCTGGTACTGGCCCTCGACAGCGCGCTCGCCTTCCCCGGGCCGGTGGCTGCAAACCCGGAGTACCGCGCCCGGGCCCGCCTCGGGGCGGGCGGCGGCCCCCAGCGGGCGCTGCTGTGGCTCGCCCTGGCCGTCGCCGTAGCCGTCCTGGCCTTCCTCACCCTGCGCGTCGCGCGGGAAGCGGGGCGGGGGCAGGAGTGACGGGGTAGGCTTCTACGGGCGCCACTCGGTGTCTCTGGGAGTGCGAGCGGGCAGGGTTATGGCTGCAGGAAGTGGCGCGGGTCCTCGCTGAAGAACTCTTCCAGGGACATTCCCCCCGAGCCGACGACGAGGGGCAGGGCGGCGGGGTGGCGGCGTCGGAAGGCGGCCATGCCGGGGGGGCGATCGGGGCGGCCGCTCTTGACTTCGAGGGCCCACAGGGTCTCTCCCGACCGCACCACGTAGTCGACCTCGTCGTTGGCGTGGCGCCAGTAGGTGACCTCGTGGGCCAGGCCCTGCAACTGGCTCACCAGGTGTGCCCCCACCGCGTTCTCCACGAGCCGTCCCCACGCCGCCGAATTTCCTCTGGCCGATGCAAAGCTCCGGTGGCCGAGGGCGGAGACGAGGGCGTTGTTCCAGAGAACCAGCTTGGGGCTCGAGCCTCGGCTGCGCGCCTCGCCGGCGGAGAACCGCTCGAGGCCGGTGATGAGGTACGCGGTTTCGAGGAGCCGCAGGTAGTGAGCGAGCGTGGTAGTGTTGCCGGCGTCCTGGAGCTGGCCGAGCATCTTGTTGTAGGAGAGGATCTGAGCGGGAAACCGGGCTGCCAGGGCGAACAGGTGGCGAAGGAGCGCCGGCTTCGCGACCGGCTGTAGGGCCAGCACGTCCCGCGCGAGGACGGCCTCGATCAGGGAGTCGCGTACATAGGCCTGCCACGCCTCTTCGTCGTCGGCGAGCTTCGCCGCGCCAGGGTAGCCGCCGAAGTAGAGCCACCGGTCCAGGTCCCAGCCGAACGCCGCCCGGCACTCGGGAAAGGTCCAATGGGGGCATCGGTGCAGGAAGAAGCGTCCTGCAAGGCTCTCGGTCGTCCCGCGGGCGAGCAGGAGCGCTGACGAGCCGAGCAACAGGACCTTGAGCGACCTCTCGGCGGCCCGATCGGCATCCCAGTACGCCTTGACCACCTCGCTCCAGCCGGAGACCTTCTGGACCTCATCCAGAACGAGCAGGACCGGGCGGTCGCCGATGTGGGTCCGGGCGAGCTGCCACTGGGTCTCGATCCACTCGGGCCCCGGAGGCAGCGGAAGATCGGCTGCCGCATATCGCACCGGCCCATCCCAGCGCGCCTCGATGGCGCGGGCGGCGGTCGTCTTCCCCACCTGTCGCGGTCCCACGAGCACCTGAATGAGCTCGGGGGGGCTGGTCAGGCGGTTCCAGAGGCGGTCGGTAACGGCCCGGTCGATTGCGGTCATGACGCCATTATACGGGCCTCGGCGCGCGGTACAAAGAAATACTCAGCCACTGAGTAAGCATACTCAATGGCTGAGTAGCAGCTCTGGTGCCCCACGTCGAGTACCACCGCCTTCCCGGTCGCCCGCATCTATTCCCCATGCACGTCCACGTGGACCACGGCGTCGGCGATGCCGGGGAGGACGCGCACGGCTTCCTTGAGGCGGTGGGCGATGGCGTGGGCGTCGCGGATGGTGAGGTCGGGGTCCACCTCGACGTCCATGTTCAGGAGGTAGCCGGTCTCCAGGGGGACGATGCGGGTGCCGTGGACGCCGAGCACGCCCGGGGTCCGGCGGGCGAGCTCCTCTGCGGACTCCGCCACGCCCTCTCGGGCGGAGGGTGCGTAGAGGCCCCCTTCCCGGGCGCCCAGGGGCTCCACGTGCACCATGGCGTCGCGTACGCCCCGGACCTTCTTGAGCAGCGCCTCCCGCACGGCCCGGGCCAGGTCGTGGCCCTGGACCACGTTGAGCTCGGGGTCGACCTCGATGTCCACGTCCACCAGGATGTCCTTGCCCAGGCGCCGGGCGCGCAGCCCGTGATGGCTCCTCACCCCCTGCACCCCGGACACCACGGCCCCCAGGCGCTCCAACAGCCCCTGATCGGGAGCGGTGTCCACGAGCTCTCGGACGGCCTGCCACCCCAGATCCCACCCTACCTTGACCACGAAGAAGCACACCAAGAGCGCCGCCGCCGGGTCCATCCAGGGGGCGCCCCAGCGGGCTCCCGCAACGCCCACCAGGGCCGCTACCGAGGAGAGGGCGTCGGAGCGGTGGTGCCAGGCGTTGGCCAGGAGGAGCCGGCTGTCCTCGCTGCGGGCCACCCGGGCGGTCCACCGGTAGAGGAGCTCCTTGGCGAGGATGGAGAGCCCCGCGGCCCAGAGGGCAACCCGCCCGGGCAGGGGGAGGGGGTCCGCCGCGGTCAGCGAGCGCAGGGCGCCGGCGCCCATGGCCAGTCCCACCGCGACCAGGAGACCCCCCACGAGAGCCGTGGAGAGAGTTTCCACCTTGCCGTGGCCGTAGGGATGGGTCGAGTCCTCGGGCTTTCGGCCCACCCGGTACCCCAGGAGCACCACGATGTCGCTGGCGAGATCCGAGAGGGAGTGGAGCGCGTCGGCCACCAGGGCCGCGCTATGGCCCAGGACCCCGGCCGCCACCTTGACCAGGACGAGGACGAGGTTGACCAGGCTCCCGCCCAGGGTCACCCCCTCGCCGGTGATGTGGGCAGGCTGCCCTTCCTCGCCCTTCCCCATGGCCGCACCTTCCGGTTGCCTCACGAAACCTCCGGTGTTATATAATCGCGTCCCTCCCCGGAAGGGGGAGGTCTATCCGACGGAGGTGAGATCCCATGCCCATCTATGAGTACCAGTGCCGAAGCTGCCACGACGCATTCGAGGTCACCCAGAAGATCACCGACACGCCGCTGGCGGCGTGCCCCAAGTGCGCCGGCCCGGTGGAGAAGCTCATTTCCCAGAGCTCCTTCGTCCTGAAGGGTTCCGGGTGGTACGCGACGGACTATGCCCGCAAGTCGGGCTCGGACAAGCCCAAGGGCGATGCCGCCCCGTCCTGCGGCGCCAGCGGCTCCAAGTCCGCGTGCGCCTCGTGCCCCAGCGCCAGCGCCTGACCCCGCTCCCGATTCGAACCCGAGGGGAGGCCGCCGGCCTCCCCTCGTTCGTTCCCGGCGCAGGCCAAGGGCCCTTATAGCCTACGTCGCGGGGGGGTTCCAGCTTTTGACGGGGCCGGGTTCCGTTGCTAGGATGCGCCCGCCCGGGCTGCGGAGCCCAGTCCAGCGGGAGACCCCCTCCAGCCGGACCCGAAACGGGCCGTTCGACCCCGAAGTAACGCCCTGCCAGGAGGAGAAGATGTTTCGCGGCACGATTACCGCCCTGGTCACCCCGTTTCGCGACGGCCGGGTGGACGAAGACGCCTACCGGCAACTCATCGACTGGCAGATCGAGCAGGGGGTGAGCGGGGTGGTGCCCTGTGGCACCACGGGGGAGTCGGCCACCCTGAGCCACGAGGAGCACAACCGGGTCATCGACATCGCGGTGGAGGAGGCCCAGGGACGGGTCGCCGTGATTGCCGGCACGGGGTCCAACTCCACCGCCGAAGCCGTGCGCCTCACCCGCCACGCCAAGGAGGCGGGTGCCGACGGGGCGCTCCTCATCACGCCCTACTACAACAAGCCCACCCAGGAGGGCCTCTACCGGCATTATAGGGCCGTTGCCGAAGAAGCCAGGTTTCCACTCGTGCTGTACAACGTGCCGGGGCGCACGGGGGTGAACCTCCTGCCCGAGACCGTGGCCCGCCTGGCGGAGCTCCCGGAGGTGGTGGGGATCAAGGAGGCCACCGGCGACCTCAAGCAGGTGAGCGACGTGCTGGAGAAGTGCGGCGACCGCCTCGCCGTGCTCTCGGGGGACGACTTCACGGTGCTGCCGCTGCTCGCCCTGGGGGGCCAGGGGGTCATCTCGGTGCTCTCCAACGTCGTCCCGGCAGACGTGGCTGCCATGGTGAGCGCCTTCGCGGCGGGCGACCTGGCCCGCGCCCGGGAGCTCCACTACCGCACCATGCCCGTGGCCCGGGCCCTCTTCCTCGAGACCAACCCCATCCCCGTGAAGGCGGCCCTGGCGCTGCTCGGCCGCATCGGCCCGGAGCTGCGGCTGCCCCTGTCTCCTCTCCAGGAGGGCAACGCCGCCAAGCTCGCCGCCGTCCTGCGGGACTACGGGCTCCTGGGGGGCAGGCCGTGATCCGGGCCGCCGTTACCGGCGCGGCGGGCCGGATGGGCACCCAGCTCGTCCGCCTCCTCCAGGAGACCGGGGGCCTCGCCCTGGCTGCCGCCCTGGAGCGGCCGGGCCACCCGGCGCTAGGGCGAGATGCGGGGGAGGTGGCCGGCATCGGCCCCCTGGGGGTGCCGGTGACCTCCGTGCTCTCCGAGGCCCTGCCTTCCGCCGACGTGGTCATCGACTTCACGAGCGCCGCGGCGTCCCTCGCGCACCTGGACGCCGTGTGCCGGGCCGGCAAGGCCATCGTCATCGGCTCCACGGGCTTCAGCCCCCAGGAGCGCGAGCTCGTGCGCAGCCGGGGCGCTGAGGCGCGGATCTTCCAGGCCCCCAACATGAGCGTGGGGGTCAACGTGCTCCTCCAGGTCGTGACGGAGGTGGCCCGGCTCCTGGGGGAAGCCTACGACGTGGAGATCGTGGAGACCCACCACCGCTTCAAGAAGGACGCTCCCTCTGGTACGGCGCTTGCCCTGGCCGAGGCCGCGGCCGGGGCCCTGGGACGCGACCTCGCCGCCGACGCGGTCCACGGCCGGGAAGGGCTCGTGGGGGAGCGCAAGCCCCGGGAGATCGGCCTGCACGCCGTGCGGGCGGGCGACGTGGTGGGGGACCACACGGTGCTCTTCGGGGGCCTGGGAGAGCGCATCGAGCTCACCCACCGGGCATCGAGCCGCGAGACCTTCGCGCGGGGGGCGCTGCGCGCCGCCCTGTGGCTCCCCGCCCAGCCCAGGGGCTTCTACGGCATGACCGACCTCCTGGGGATCTGAGGAGCCCTGCGGCAGATGCCCCGGGCCCACATCGCCTTCGGCGGCAATCTGGGAGACGTGGAGGCCAACCTGCGCCGGGCGCTCGGGGCGGTGGGGGCTCTCGAAGGCACGCGGATCGTCCGGGTGTCGTCCCTCTACCGCACCGCACCCGTGGGGGTGACCGAGCAGCCGGAGTTCGTCAACGGCGCCCTGGAGGTGGAGACGACGCTCTCCCCGAGCGCCCTCCTGGACGAGCTTCTGCGCATCGAGTCGAGCCTGGGCCGCACGCGGGAGCAGCGCTGGGGCCCCCGCACCGTGGATCTGGACTTGGTGCTCTACGGCGACCGGGTGGTCGAGGCCCAGGGGCTCGAGGTGCCCCATCCCCGC
Source organism: Thermodesulfobacteriota bacterium (assembly GCA_040756475.1). Classification (NCBI taxonomy): domain Bacteria; kingdom Pseudomonadati; phylum Thermodesulfobacteriota; species Thermodesulfobacteriota bacterium. The sequence goes on along the minus strand of JBFLZB010000031.1, from coordinate 19,175 downwards.
ATGCACGAGCGGGGGTTCGTGCTCGTACCCCTGGCGGAGATCGCCCCCGGAGCCGTGCACCCGCGCCTGGGGCGCACGGTGGCCGAGCTGCGCGAAGCCCTCGGGCCGATGCCCGACGTGCGATGCGCGGGCCGTCCCGCGTGGGCCGACGACCTCGAAGGAGCGCGGTGCTGATGGGAATCTTCCGGCTCCTGCTCTATGGGGCGCTACTGTGGCTCTTCTATCGTCTGATCCGGGGCTTCCTGCCGGCGTCCCGCCCGGCCCCGTCGGGCCCAACGCCCTCGGGGGGCCGCCTCGACGGGGGAGAGCTCGTCCAGGACCCGGTGTGCGGCGTGTACGTGCCCAAGACCACGGCCCTGCGCAACGCGGCCGGAGAGTACTTTTGCAGCGAGGCCTGCCGCGACGCCCGGGGAAAGCGCTGAGCCGCGCGTCTCCCGGAGCGGACCCCCTCTCGACCTCGGAGCTCCCATGCCCGGCAAGCCCCGCCTCCGGACCGCCCGCCCCCTCACCACCGCCGAGAAGCTCGGCCACGTGTGGGGAGCCATCTTCCTCGGCATGGTCCTCGTGCTCACCGTGCTCCTGGTGGGAAAGAGCTGCCTCGGCGGGTAGCCCGCCTTGACGCCGGGGTGCCGGCGGGTAGGCTCGGGCGGTGCCCCGCACCGGAGGAACCCGTGGACCCGGCCTGCCTGCTCGACCTCCTCTCCCAGCCTGAGGCCTATCCCCACCCTTGCGGCCCGGTCGAGGTGCACCACACCCACATCTCGGCGGTCTTCCTCGCCGGGCCCTATGCCTACAAGGTGAAGAAGCCCCTGGATCTGGGGTTTCTCAACTTCACGACCCTGGGGCGCCGGCGCCACTTCTGCCTGGAGGAGGTGCGCCTGAACCGCCGGCTCGCCCCCTCGGTGTACCTTGGAGTAGTGCCGGTCGCTCTGCACGGGGGGCGGCTGGCGGTGGGGGGGGAGGGCGAGGTGGTGGAGTGGGCGGTGTGGATGGAGCGCCTGCTCCCGGAGGCCACCTTGGCCTCCCGACTGGGACGGGGGGAGGTCACGGGGGAGCTCCTGGCCGCCGTCGCCGCCCGGGTGGCCGCGTTCCACCGGCGCGCCGAAGCGGGTCCCCACGTGGACGCCCTGGCGTGCTGGGAGATCGTGGCCCGCAACGCCCGGGAGAACTTCGAGCAGTCCGAGGCCCAGGTAGGCGGTACGGTGACGGCCCAGGCATTCTCGCGCTTTCGGGCCCTGACCGAGGCGGCCCTGGGGGAGCGGCGGGAGCTCGTGGAGGGCCGTGCCGCCCGGGGCACGGCCCGGGACACCCACGGCGACCTGCACCTGGACCACGTCTACGTCTTTCCCCAGCGGCCCACCCCGGACGATCTGGCCGTGGTGGACTGCATCGAGTTCAGCGAGCGGTTCCGGTACGCCGACCCCGTGGCCGACGCGGCGTTCCTCTCCATGGACCTGGCCTTTCGGGGCCGGCGCGACCTGGCGGCCCGGTTTCGGGAGGCCTACGCCGAAGCGGCGGGAGACCCGGAGGGAGCGGCGCTCTTCCCCCTCTACGAGGCCTACCGGGCCGCGGTGCGGGCCAAGGTGGAGGGCGTGCGGGCTCGGGAGGGCGAGGTGCCCGCGAAGGACCGGGAAGCGGCCCGCAAGAACGCACGGGCCCATTGGCTCCTGGGCCTGGGCACCCTCGAAGCCCCGCCCAGCCGGCCCTGCCTCCTGGGGGTGGGCGGCCTGCCCGGAGCCGGCAAGTCCACCCTGGCCCGAGGCCTGGCGCAGCGGGCCGGGTTCGAGGTCGTCGTCGCCGACCGGGTGCGCAAGGAGCTGGCCGGCCTGTCGGCCGAAGCCCCGGCGGGGGCCGCCTTCGGAGAAGGGCTCTACACGCCCGAGTGGAACGAGCGCACCTACGCCGCGTGCCTGGGGCGGGCCGAGGAGATCCTCGCCCGGGGGGGGAGGGCCCTGGTGGACGCGAGCTTCCGGGAGGACGGCCGGCGCCGCGAGCTCCTGGACCGGGCCCGGGCGTGGGGCGTCCCCGGGATGCTGCTGCTCTGCGAGGCCGGTGCCGACGACGTGCGCCGCCGGCTCGGCCGCCGCCGGGGGGGGCCCTCGGACGCGGACTGGGAGATCTATCTCCGGGCTGCCGCGGCCTGGGAGGAGCCCGGAGTACAGACCCTGCCCGCCCTGCGGCAGATCCCCTCCCAGCCGGACGCAACGGCGACCCTGGAAGAGGCACTCGAGGTGCTGCGCAGGGAGGGACTGTCGTGACTTGGCAACTGCCACTCCTGACGGCTCGCGCGGCGTCACTGTCGTCAGTCCGCGACGCCGCCGGAAACCGGCCCCGAAGCGGCCCCCGCTGCGCGTCTGGAGAGCTCGCGGTGCCGTCTGCTGAGGCCGGTCACCGCTAACGCCTTCAGAACGATCCCTCCCCTGTCTCCCTTCCGTGACACCCAGGGGCTTCTCCTGCGGCCTTCGCCCTTGGCGAGACTCTTCGCAACCACTTGGCGTGACAGCCGAAAGTCGTCCCGTCCGGCGTGAAGGGGGCCCCCGGCCCGCTTGTTGCTCTGCTCTCCCCGCGTTCCCCAACCGACCCCGCCGGCGAGCCGGCCAGGGTCCTTTCGGACAGAGGGAGGCACGGAACATGAGAAGCTTCAGACACAGGGTTTTCGTAGGACTTGCGCTGGCCGGCCTCGTGGCCGGGGTGTTCGGTTGCAGTTCCGACGGGGGGAGCGGGGCCGACGCCGGCGATTCCCCCTCCACCCGCGGGGTGGCCAGGGTAACCGCCGGGATCGAGAGCAGCACCGCCGCCAAGAGAACCCGAAACCAGGAACTCACCCCCCTGGACGTGGCAGCCGTGGACCACCACGGGAACAAGGTGGACGAGGCGCTGGGAGTGACCGAGTCGTTTTCCCTCGAGCTGCCCTGGGGCCGCGACTACGTCCTCATCTTCGCCGACGCCGAGGGGCTCCTGGGCGCCATGGTCTATGGAAGGAAGGAACAGAGCCGGTTCAGCGTGGAACCGGGCGTCCTGGTCTTGGACCTGGGCCAGATCGTCATAGACCCCAAGAGTCGCACGGTCCGGCTCAAGGACCCGCGGAAGGTGAAGCCGCCGAAGGGGGACGACGATGGTGATGACGACGATGACGACTCGGACGACGACGGTATGGGGCCGGGGGACGCCGCGGTGGGCGCCGAGCTGTGGGAGGTCTACTGCGCCGGCTGCCACCCGAACGGGCTGGAAGAAACTTCGGTGGCCGAGATGGCCGATGTCCTCCGGGAAGGTGACGACGACATGCCGGCTTTCCCCGAGCTGGCGCCCAACGCAGCCGACCTCTCCGCTTACCTGAAGAACCCGGTCATTCCCACCGATACGGACGGAGACGGCGTATCCGACGCCTTGGACGCCTGCCCGGACGTGGCCGGTGAGGGGGCTGACGGCTGCCCCCTGTCGCCGCCGACCGACACCGACGGCGACGGCGTGCCCGACGACCTGGATGCGTGCCCGGACGTGGCCGGCGAAGGTACCGACGGGTGTCCGCTACCGACGCCCACGGACTCCGACGGCGACGGTGTGACCGACGACCTGGATGCGTGCCCGGACGTGGCCGGAGCCGGTGCGGACGGCTGCCCGCTGCCCCCGATCGACTCCGACGGCGACGGTGTGCCCGACGATCTGGACGCCTGTCCGGACGTAGCGGCAGCGACGGCCGACGGCTGTCCCCTGCCGCCGGTGGACACGGACGGCGACGGTGTGACCGATGACCTGGATGCCTGCCCGGACGTGGCCGGCGACGGCGCGGACGGCTGCCCCGTGGTAACACCGACCCGGCCGGCCATCCTCGATACCACCTGTCAGAACTGTCACGATGACTACTCGAGCAGGGTCTCCTGCACCAACTCCCAGTGGCCCCGCCACGACGGGTCGCGGAGCACCACGGCCGCCCAGTACCAGGAGGTCTCTGTCTGGGCTACCGGCGGGACGTGCCCGTGATCTAGCGCCACCGTGCCCCTTCGGAGTCGGTCTCGGCCGCCTCCCCGGGGTCAGGAAACGCAGATGAGAGCGGGCCGACCTTCGGGTCGGCCCGTTTCTCTTGCGCCGCGGTCTTCCCGGCGCCGGGCTGGCCCCGACGCGCCGATGCCGCTAGAATCCGGGTCGGCGGCAACCTACGGCCACGGTGGGGTCCTGGGCAGGGGAGCATCCGATGGAGACGATGAAGGACATCCTCAGGCACTACCGGTTCGGACCCGACGACGAGGAGAACCTGCCGCGGCTGGCGCAGCTTCTGCTTCCCCTGGCGGACACGCTGGCGGAGGAGTTCTACGACTACCTGGCGGCGGAGCCCCAGACCGCGCGCTTTTTCCAGACCCCCCAGGCCGTGGAGCGGCGCAAGGCCACCATCAAGGGATGGCTCGGCGATCTGCTCTCCCAGCCCTACGACAACCGGCTCCTGCGCCGGCTCGAGCGCATCGGCAAGGTGCACGTGAAGATCGGCCTGCCGGGGCACTTCGTGAACGCCGCCATGCACTTCGTGCGGGACTTCGGGCGCCGCCAGGTCGTGGCCCAGGCCCCCGACCGCAGCGAGCGGGAAGCGCTGCTCGGCACCCTGGACAAGGTGCTCGACATCCACCTGGACGTGCTCACCAGCTCCTATCGGGAGGAGGAGCTCAAGAACGTCTTCCTCTCCAAGCGCTTCGAGACGGCCCTGGTCCGGTGGGCCGAGCGCCTCCTCCACGGGCTCAACCTGCTCCTCATGGTGGGGCTCCTGGCCATGGCCGCCGGGGTCCTGAGCCTCTTCGTCTCCGACGTCGTTCACGCCTTCGGCACCAACCTGGAGCGCGGCGTCATCCAGGCCCTAGGGTCGCTCTTGATCCTGTGGATGATGATCGAGCTCCTCCAGGCCGAGATCGAGCACCTGCGCGGCGGGTCGTTCCACGTGCGGCTCTTCCTGGAGCTCGCGCTGGTGGCGTTCATCCGCAAGCTCTTCATCGCCGCCCTGGACCATCCGGACCCGATCACCTTTGCCCTGCTCCTGGGATCGCTCCTGGTGCTCGGCCTCATCTTCTTCCTCATGGTCCGAGCGGAACCCCGGTCCCGGGGCTGAGCCCTTCGGCCCTTTGCCTCGCGCCGTGTCCGCCCCGGTTCCCGAGCTCTCGCTCGTCGTTCCCACCCGCAACGAGGCGGGGACCCTGCCCACCCTCCTGGCCGATCTCGCCGGCCAGGAAGGGGTGTGCCTGGAGGTGATCGTGGCGGACGGGGGGAGCGCGGACGGCACGCCGGGCGCTGCGGCGGCCTTTGCCTCCCGCGGCCTCCCCGTCCGGGTTCTCGCCGCGCCCCCGGGCCGGGGCCGCCAGCTCAACGCGGGGGCTGCGGCCGCCCGGGCCCCGGACCTCCTCTTCCTCCACGCGGATACCAGAATCGAGGACCACCGGCTCCTGGCGGAGGGCCGGGCCCACATGCAGGCCGCCCGCACCCGCCGGGGCAGCGGGCGGGTGGCGGGTCACTTCGGGCTGCGCTTCGCCCGCGCTCTCCCGGGCACGCCCCGCACGCAAGCCGGCTACTACTTCTACGAGGCCAAGACCCTCCTCGGACGCCCGGAGTGCGTGAACGGGGACCAGGGGTTCTGGCTCTCGCGGGCGTACTTCGACGAGCTGGGCGGGTTCGACGAGTCGCTCCCCTACCTGGAGGACGCCCGTCTTGCCCGCCGCGTCTTCGCCACGGGGGCGTGGGTGACCCTGCCGGGGCGCCTGGTGACCTCGGCCCGGCGTCTCGAGGCCGAGGGGCTGGGGGCACGCCAGACCCTGAACGCGCTCCTCAAGAACTTCGACGCCATCGGCTTGCCGGGCTTCTTCGAAGGGGCTGCGCAGGCCTATCGGGACCAGGCCGGCACCGGGCGCCTGGAGCTCGGCCCGTTTGCCCGCCTCGCCCATCGGGCGAGCCGCGCCCAGGGCTGGCGGCGGTTCCTGGGGTACTGGTGGGGCACCGGCGGCTACGTGGCCGCCAACGCCTGGCAGCTCGCCTTTGCCCTGGACTGCCGGCGAAACCGGAGAAAGGGGTTCGAGCCCGGCCAAGGCCCCACCCCCTGGCTGGAGCGCTACGACCGCTGGGGCTCGCCGGTGGTCACCTCGCCGCCGGGCCGGCTGGCGGCGACCCTGCTCACCGCCGGGTGGTTCTTTCGCACCATGTCCCGGGAGGAGCGCGCGTGAGAGATTGGGTACGGGGTAGGGGATGACACGCCTGGATGGTCTGGGGCGCAGCCTCGTTGGTGTATACTGCCTGCCGCTTCCCGCAACCCTCCCCGGGACCACCCGCATGGCCCTGGCCGACCACGACACCTATCGGACCCCGCCAGACCGCCCGCGCTCGCTCCTGGCGCGGCTGTCGCCGTGGCCCGAGCTCGCCTTCTACCCGCCGGTGCTCCGGATCGTGCTGCGCTCCGGACGCCAGGCGGTTCGGGGGGCGTACGACGCCGAGGCCTGGGTACGGGCGAGTCTGGGAATCGTACGGGCGATGGAAGCGGTGGGCATGCGACTCACGGTGGAGGGGATGGACCACGTGCGCGGGCTCGGCGGCCCGGCCGTGTTCGTGGGCAACCACATGAGCACCCTGGAGACCTTCGTCCTCCCCTCCATTCTCCAGCCGGTGCGCCCGGTCACCTTCGTGGTCAAGGACACCCTGCTGCGCTACCCGGTGTTCGGGCCCGTCCTGCGCTCGCGGGACCCCATCGCGGTGGGCCGGGACAACCCCCGGGAGGACCTGCGGGCCGTGCTCGACGGGGGACGGGACCGGCTCTCCCGGGGGATCTCGATCATCATCTTCCCGCAAGGGATTCGTTCCCCGGCCTTCGATCCGGCGCAGTTCAACTCCATTGGGGTCAAGCTCGCCGCCCGGGCCGGGGTGCCGGTGGTGCCCCTGGCGCTGCGCACCGATGCCTGGGGCAGCGGGCGCTGGCTCAAGGACTTCGGCCGTGTGGACCCTTCCCTGCCGGTGCGCTTCCGGTTCGGGGCTCCCCTGCCCCCGGAAGACAAGGGCACCCAGGCGGCGGTGGTCCGGTTCATCGAGGAAAACCTGGCCGCGTGGGGCGGTCTGGAGGACCGGTGAGGACGCGGCAGAGGGGATGCCGTGGGGTGCACGTTCGGCTGGCGGCGGCCGCCCTGCTCGTGGCCGTCGCGGCTGCGGCGGCTGCCGCCGTCGTGGACCAGTCCCAGCCCGTGACGGACCGCAGCGCGCTCCCCTTCGTGGTGGGCGGCCCAACGAACCAGGTGCTGTCCCAGACGGTCACCGCGGGGGTTTCCGCCCGCCTCTCGGCCGTGCGGCTGCCCGTGGGATGCCTCTCGGGCACCCTCACCCTCCAGGTGCAGGAGGTGAGCGCCGGCCTGCCCTCGGGTGCCGCGGTGGCCTCCCAGTCCCTCCCCGCGGCGAGCCTGCCGCCCCCGCCGCCGGAGGTGGGCTTTCGCACCATCGCCATACCCGGCACGCCGTTTTTCGAGGCCGGGGAGCGGTTTGCCCTGGTTCTCCGCTCCACCGGCACCTGCGAGGTGGCGGCGGGCCCCCTGGGCGACGCCTACCCGGGCGGGGAGGCCGTCTTCCAGGACCGCGCCCTGGGTCCTTCCGGGTGGCTGCCCCTGGGCCCGCGCGCGGACCTCCCGTTCCAAACCCTCGTGGAGGCCGACACCGACCGGCCGTTTCCTCCGTTTCCCGAGGACCGCACCACGGGCTTCGTCTCGGTTCGGTGCTTCTTGGCGGCGCTGGGCCCGTAGGCCGCGCCGTCGGGGAACCTACCGTTCGAAGGTGGCCTCCACCACGAGGGCCTTTCCGTGGGGCATGGCGAGGAGGGGCACGTCGGCCGCCTGCGAAGCAGCGGCGAGGAGGACCGCAAGCAGAAGGCCCGCCAGGACCCTCACCGCGCGGCCCTCCACTCGGCCCAGAAGACGCGGCTGCCCCACAGGAGCGCCACTCCCACCGAGCAGTAGAGGAGCCCGAGCATAGCCCGAGGCACCTCGCTGCGCCGCAGGATCACGCCCAGGCCCATCATGGCGAGGACGAAGAGCCACGTCTTCCACGAGAGGAACCCCCCCAGACAGGTACCGTCGCCCCGCACGGCAATTCGGCGGGCGATCCGGCGGGCCGTCGCCTCCAGGGCGAACCGCCCCTTGAAGAACCCCAGGAGCAGGGCAGCCGCCAGAATGGCCGCGGGCCACAGGGCCGGCGCCCGGAGCGACCAGACCACCCCCGCCCCGGTGAGCCCCGCCCCCACCCCGGTCCAGAGCGCCGCCGCCAGGAAGACCTGGGTGCGGGCCCGGGCGGCGGGCTTCCAGCGCCGAAGGCGGCCGGGGATCACCGCCCCTTCCACTCGGGCTTTCGCTTCTCCAGGAAGGCGCAGATGCCTTCCTGGGCGTCGGCGGCCAGGGCGTTGAGGCTCATCACCTCCTTGGCGTAGGCGTAGGCCTGGGGCTGGGGCTGGTCGGCCTGGGCGTAGAAGGCCTGCTTGCCGAGGCCGAGCACCAGCGGGCTCGCGGCCGCGACCTTGCGGGCCAGGGCCAGGGTGTCGTCGGCCAGGGCCGCGGGGGAGACCACCTTGTTCACCAGGCCGAAGGCCCGGGCCTCGTGGGCGTCGAGATACTCGCCGGTGAGCAGCATCTCCAGGGCCTTCTTGCGCCCCACGGCCCGTGTCAGGGGGACCATGGGGGTGGAGCAGAAGAGGCCGATCTTCACGCCGGGGGTGGCAAACCGGGCCCCCTCCTCGGCTACCGCGAGGTCGCAGGTGGCCACGAGCTGGCACCCCGCGGCTGTGGCGATGCCGTGCACCTGGGCGATCACCGGCTGGGGAAGCGCCTGCACGGCGTCCATCATCCGGGTGCAGGTGTCGAAGATGCGGCGGTAGGCTGGAAGGTCGCGCCCGGTCATCTCCCCCAGGTCGTGTCCGGCGCAAAAAGCTGGCCCAGCGCCCCGGATGACCAGCGCCCCCACCCCCGGGTCAGCCCCCACCTCGGCCAGGGCGGCCAGGACTTCCTCCATCAGGTGGAGCGAGAGGGAGTTGCGCTTGGCGGGGCGGTTCAGGGTGAGGACGGCCACTTCGCCGTCGCGGTCGAGGGTCAGATCGGCATAGCTCATGGCGCCTCCTCGGGGAAAGCGGGACATGCCGGCAAGCTACCACGGCGCCTCGGGATGCGTAAACCGGCCCACGGTTGCGACCGGAACGTCCAAGTGCTACAAGTCGGCGGTCATTCTCGACGGAGGCATCATGGGAAGGCTCCCGCCGCTCCTCTTCGCGCTGCTCGTCTGCGCCCTCCTGCTGTCTGCCGGGGCCGGCGTCTCCTCCGCCACGGACGAGTACGCCGACCGCACGGGCCAGGACTGCGACGCGTGCCACCGAGACCCCTCCGGCGGGGGCCCCCTGACTCCCCTGGGCGAGGCCTTTGCCGCAGGGGGAGGCCAGTGGCCGATCCCGGAGACCGTGCGGGTGCGCTCGCTCTCCGCCGGAACCAAGGTGCTTCGCTTTTTTCTCGGTTTCGTGCACCTGACCACCGCCGTGATGTGGTTCGGCACCATCTTCTACGTGCACGTGGTGCTGCGGCCCAAGTATGCCTTGGGAGGGCTGCCCCGCACCGAGATGCGCATCGCCTGGGCGTCGGTGCTCCTCCTGGCGGCAACCGGGGTGCCCCTGACGAAACTGCGCTTCCAGACCCCCGCCAACCTCATCGCGAGCGCGTCGGGGCAGCTCCTCCTGGTCAAGATCGGGCTGTTCCTCTTCCTGGTGGCGTCGGCCGCGGTCGCCACCCTCGTCATCAGTCCCAGGTTGAAGAAGCTTCGGGCGGGGTGGCAGGCCAATGACGGGCGCGAAGGCCGGCCCTCCTGGGTCAAGGTGGGCGACCGGATCTACGACGTCACCAAGAGCCCGCGCTGGAAAGACGGAAGCCACTTTCGCCGCCACCAGGCCGGGCAGGACCTGGAAGAGGCCCTGGCCGGAGCCCCCCACGGTGCCGAGAAGCTCGATGGCTTCCCCGCGCACCCCGCACAGGGGGAGGAGGGCGACCGGGCCAGCGAGCCCGTGGTGCGCGTCTTCTACGTGATGGCCTACGTCAACCTCTTCGTCGCCCTGGGCGTGCTGATCATCATCTCCCTGTGGCGGTGGGGATGAGGATGGGCGCGTTGCGCGTGGCGGGTTGCACGTTGTAGTACACTCGCGTGGGTCGGTTGATCGCGAACGCAACTCGCGAGAACCCCCCCGGCTTCTTCTCCAACGAGCAACGCGCAACCCGCAACGGACCACCCATGAACCTCTTCGAGACCTACCGTCGCCTCACCCCCACATCCGAGGCCTTGCACCGGAGGGCCTCGGAGCTCTTTCCGGGGGGCATCTGCCACAACGTCCGGGCGTTTCGGCCCCATCCCGTGTACCCGGCCCGGGCGGCGGGGGCCCGGTTCACCGACGTGGACGGCAATACCTACCTGGACCTGTGGATGGGGCACTACGCCCTGATCTTCGGGCACGCCTTCCCCGAGGTGCGGGAAGCCCTGGCGCGCACCCTGGAGGGGGGGTGGCACTGGGGCATGCCCTCCCAGCTCCAGATCGCGCTCGCCGAGCGCCTCCGGGACGCCTCCCCCTCCCTGGAGGAGATGCGCTTTTGCACCACCGGCACCGAGGCCGCCATGTACGCCGTGCGCCTGGCCCGGGGCTTCACGGGGCGCCCGTGGATCCTCAAGGCGGAGGGGGGGTGGCACGGGGCCTCCACCGACCTCTCCTACGCGGGGAGCGCGCCCTTCCTGGGTCCGGAGGGCCCGGGCCAGCGGGCCCCCCGGGAGCAGGGGGTCGACGTCATCCCCTTCAACCACGTGGAAGGGGCTCTCCGGGTGGCGGAGCGCCACCGGGGGGAGCTCGCGGGGATCATCGTGGAGCCCCTCCTGGGCGCCGGGGGCTTCCTGCCCGCCCGGCCCGAGTACCTGACGGCGCTTCGCGAGGTGTGCGACGAGGAGGGGGCGGTCCTCATCTTCGACGAGATCATCACGGGCTTCCGCTTTCGCTACGGTACCCTGGCCGACCATTACGGCGTGCGGCCCGACCTCACCACCCTGGGGAAGATCGCCGGCGGCGGGCTTCCGCTGGGGGTGTACGGCGGCCGGCGGGAGATCCTCGAGGTCGCCAACCCCCAGGCGTATCCCCAACCGGGCCAGGCCCCTCTCCCGGATCGCCCGGTGCTGGTGGGCGGGGGAACCTTTTCCTGCAACCCCCTCTCCATGGCCGCGAGCCTGGCTACCCTGGAAGCCCTCTCCCGGGCCGGCGAGGGGTTCTACACCACACTGGAGCGCCGGGGCGAGGCGCTGCGCCGGGGCATCGAGGAGCGCTTCCGGGCGGCAGGTCTCCCGGCCGCGTGCACCGGCGCAGGCAGCCTCGTCATGACCCACGTCCTGCGGGGCGACGACGGCCTCCTCGAGAGCTCCGCGGACGTGGCTGCCAAGACCCGCTCCGAGGTCAAGGACCGGGAGCTTCGGATCGCGCTGCTCAACCAGGGAGTCTTCGCCGTGCACGGGGGCGGGGCCCTCTCGGCCGCCCACGGCGACGAGGAGATGGCCGCCCTCCTCGACGCCTACGAGCGGGCTGCCCACGCGCTCGCGGCGGAGCTTCGCTGAGGAGGGGAGGGCGGGTCCGCGGTCCCCCCCCAGGGCAGCCCAGAGTCCCCAAGAAAATCGCTATCGCTATCGGGATCGCTATCGAAATCGAAATCGCTATCGAAATCGAAATCGATCCCGATCCCGATCGAGGAATGGCAGGAGGAGGAGCGTCGCTTCGAGGGTTTGGGAGGAGCGCCGCGAGTCCGGAAGCCCAGAGGGTTCGCGGTTCCGGGGGACCTGAATTGCCCGGGTGAGGCGGAGAAACGGCGGCGGGGGACGGATGGCGCAGCGCAAGACCGCAGGGAGGCAGGGGCACGGGCTCGCGGGGGCGAGCGCCCTTCGGGCGCTGCGCCTGCTGGTCTGCGCCCTCGCGGTCCTCGCGCTGTCGGCGGTGCCCGCCCGGGCCGCCGAGATCCTCGCCGTGCTCAGCGCCCGGCTGCCCCCCTACGAGCAGGCCCTGGCGGAGTTCCGCACCCAGCTCTCGCGCCTGCCGGCCGCCGGGCCCAAGGCCATCGAGCCCCACACCTACACCGAGCTCGTCCTCACGGAAGCCGGCCCCCAGGGGCTGGCCCGTGCCCTTCGGGACCGGCGGCCCGCGCTGGTCCTGGCCCTCGGGCGCAGCGCGCTCCTGGCCGCCGCCGAACTGCCCCAGCGCCCCCCCACGCCGCTCCTCCATCTTCTGGCTCCCGGGGTGCCCCCCGAGGTGCGGGCCCGGCCCGACGTGACCGGCGTCGACCTCGACGTCGCCCCGGCCGCCACCCTGGCGGTCCTGCGCACGATCCTCCCCAACCTGCGCCGGGTGGGCCTCGTCTACGATCCCCAACGCACCGGCGCTCTGGTGGACCAGGCTCGGGCGGCCGCCCGGGAGGCGGGGCTCGAGCTCACGGCCCTCCCCGTGGGGGAGAGCCGCGAGGTGCCCTCCCGCCTGGGCGAGCTCGCCGGCCGGGTGGACCTGCTGTGGCTCCTGCCCGACCTCACCGTTGCTACCCCCGATGGGACGGCCTCCTTCGTCCAGATTTCCCAGCGTCACCGCGTCCCGGTGCTGGCCTTCTCCCGGCCCTACGCGGAGCGGGGGGCGACCCTGACCATTGCCGCCGAGCCCGGGGGCATGGCCGCCCAGGCCGCGCGGCTCGCCCGGCGCCTCCTGGCCGGGGAGTCCCCCCGGAGGGCCGTTCCCGAGGCGCCGGTTCTTCTGTCGGTGACCGCAAACCGCGCCGTGGCGGCCAAACTCGGCCTCGAGCTGGTCCGCCCGGCTTCCCTGCACTTCGAGTGGCTAGAGTAGCATGAAACCACTGGGCCTCCGGGCCGGCCCCGATCTGGGGCTTCGCATCTCGCTGTCCGTCGCGGCGCTCCTGACGGCCCTCACGGTCTGCCTGGGGGCCCTCGCGGTGCAGGCCCAGCGCAGTCTCCTTCTGTACCATGCGCAGGACGCCGGCCAGGTGGTAGCGGCCCTCGTTTCCCAGGGCGCTCGCCTGGCCCTCTTCGCGGAAGACCGCGCCGGGCTGCGCCGGGAGCTGGCGGAGGCCCTGCTCCACGACTACGTGCTGGAGGCCTGCGCCCTGGACCGGAGCGGGGGGCTCCTGGCCCGGGTGGGCCGGGCCGAGGCAGCCGAGGCGGCCTGCGGCCTGGGTCCGAAACCCGCGTCGGTCCTGGATCCCCCGGAGCGTCCCGGGCGCCTCGAGGGCCCGGATTCGTTCACCTTCTGGGCGCCGGTGCTCACGGCCGTTCCCCCCGGGTCCGAGGACGCGCTCTACTACCCGCCGGAGCCCGAGCCCCCGGGGGCCGTGGTGGGGTACGCCGCCGTGCGCTTCTCCAAGGCGCCGGTGCGCGAGGGTATGCACCAGATCCTGGTGCGAACCGCCCTGGCGGGGATCGTCTTCCTCCTCCTGGGGGCGGCGGTGGCCCACCGGCTCATCCGGGCGGCCACCCGGCCCCTGCGGGAGCTCACCGAGACCGTGCGGGCCCGGGGGGTTCCGGTGAGCGAGCCCCGAGACGACGTGAGCCTGCTCCGGGGCGCCTACTCGGGCTTGGTGGAGTCCCTCGACCGGGCCTTCGGGGACCTTCAGTCCCTGCGCCAGGACCTGGAGCAGCGGGTCGAGGCCCGCACCGCCGAGCTCCGGGAGGCCCGGGACCGCCTGGAGGAGCGGGTGGCCGAGCGCACGGCCCAGCTCGAAGAGACCTACCGCCAGCTTGTCCATGCTGAAAAGCTCAGCGCCACAGGCCGCCTGGCTGCCTCGGTGGCCCACGAGTTCAACAACCCGGTCTTCGGCATCCGAAACGTGCTCCGGGGGCTTCTGGCCTCCCCCGCCCTGGGCACCGAGGACCGGGAGCTCGCCGAGATGGCCGTGGCGGAATGCGACCGCCTGCGCCGGCTGGTGCGCGACCTCCAGAGCTTCAGCCGGCCCTCCTCCGGGCGCGCCGAGCCCGTGGACCTGCGGCGCGCCGTGGATGCCATGGTGCTGCTGTGCGCCAAGGAGTTCGGCCGGAAGAAGATCGCGGTGGAGGTCGATTTCGCCCATGACGTACCCCCCGTGCGTGGGGTAGAAGATCAGCTCAAGCAGGTGGTCTTGAACCTGCTCACCAACGCGGGGGACGCCGTGGGGGACGAGGGGGGGACCGTCCGCGTCCGGGCCGAGCGGCGGGGCGCCGAGGTGGCGCTGCGGGTGGAGGACACAGGCCGGGGCATCCTTCCGGAGCACCGGGAGCGGATCTTCGACCCCTTCTTCACCACCAAGCCGGCGGTCAAGGGCACCGGCCTGGGCCTCTCGGTCTCCTACGGCATCGTCCGGCGCCACGGGGGCCGGATCGAGGTCGCAAGCGAGCCCGGCAGGGGCGCGGCCTTCACCGTCACCCTGCCCATCGAGGGAGCGAGCCAGCCGTGACGCGAAAGAAGATCCTCCTGGTGGACGACGAGCCCCTGGCCCTGCGCACGCTGGCCCGGGTGCTCGCCGCCGCGGGGTACGAGGTGACGGCCCTGGAGAGCGGGGCCGAGGCCGTGGAGAGGCTTCGGAGGGAGCGCTTCGACGTGGTGGTCACGGACCTCGTGATGGAGGAGGTGGGGGGCGTCGCGGTGCTCCGGGAGGCCAAGGAGCGCGACCCCGACGCCTGCGTGGTCATCGTCTCGGGGTACTGCGACGTGGACTCGGCCATCGACGCCCTGCGGCTGGGGGCCGAGGACTACCTGGCCAAGCCCTTCGACTACGACGAGCTCCTCCTGCGGGTGGCCCGCTGCGCCGAGAAGCGCGACCTGCGCCGCAAGCTCAAGCTCTACGAAGACATCCTCCCGGTGTGCGCCGGCTGCCGCCGCATCCGCGACGACGCCGGCGTCGAACCCGGCTCCGGCCCCTGGATGCCCCTGGAGGAGTACCTGGTGCGCAAGGCGGGGGTCCAGGTCTCCCACGGCTGCTGCGCCGAGTGCGCACGGAAGCTGTAGGTACCCTCGCGAACCCCGGGCCACAGGCAAGTGACGAACGGCTCCCCGTTGCGGCTTCCCTTCCAAATCGACATCGAAATCGCGATCGGACTCGACGTCGATTTCGATATCGATTTCGATTTGGACCGCGTGTCCACGTGCCCCACGCCTGCCCTGGGGGTACCGCGGCAGACGAGCCGCCTATTGCATCTCTCGGTTTGGATTGATTCCGGCCCCGGAAGTCTGTTAAGTTTCCCGCCCGTGTTGCCGGGGAACTGCCCCCGACGGAACGTTCCCTTCCTTGCCAGGAGGACCCCGTGACGCCTTTGCGCTCCCTGCGCGCCGCCTGTCTCTTCGCCCTCCTGTGCCTCCCGGCGCCTGCTTTCGCCGCGCCCGGCGACCCCTTCGAGCACCTCTACTTCTCCGGCGACGAGCTCGTGGAGTCGGCCACCCGCAGCCCCAAGCCCCTCTCCCAGGTGGCCGAGAACGTGGCGGTGGTCACCGCCGCCGAGATCCGCGACATGAACGCCCACACCCTGGCGGAGGTGCTAAACCGGGTTACGGGGGTGTTCGTGCAGCCCTTCGGTGTTCACTTCGGAACCATCGTGCTGCCCCACATCCAGGGGTCGGGGGGCAGCCGCCCACCTCTCCTGGACGAGCGCCATGTGACCGTGGTCGTGGACGGCGTCCCCTGGAACGCCCTCAATGGCGGATCGGCCGTCGAGGCGATCCCCGTCGGCATCATCGAGCGGATCGAGATCATCAAGGGTCCTGCATCCTCCTCCTGGGGCTCGTCGCTGGGCGGGGTCATCAATGTGTTCACCAAGAGAGCGGGAGGCTCGGCCGTGCCCTCGGGGGAAGTCGCGGCGTCCTACGGAGAGCGCGACGCCTTCGACGGCCGGGCGGAGGTGGCCGGGGGGCTCGGCCCCACGGGGTACTACTTCCAGGGTCAACGGCAGCGGGCGGATTGGCCCAAGACGGGGGGCTTCGAGTCCCGAAACGGGTTTGGTAAGGTCCAGGCTCAGCTTGGGCCCCGGGCGCACCTGACCGTGAGCGGCGCCTACACGGAACCCGAGGTGGATCTGGGGCGGCTCGAAAGCAACGGTGTCCTCGCTCGGGACGAGTTTCGTTCCGCCTTTGGGAGGGTCGCTGCCGATGCTCAGCTTGCCAACGACGCCAGCCTGCACGTTTCTGCTTTTCGCCGCGATTACCGTCAGGGCCAGCTGGCCTGGGGTGACGGCACGTGGGCGCCCGAAGGCGAGTTCCTCCTGGAAAGGGTCAATGACGAGACCCAGTATGGAGTCCAGGGGCGGCTGGCCTGGGCGGTGGGCCGCCATGCGCTGGTGCTGGGGGCGGACTACCGCCGAGGCGAGCTCACGGTGAGCGACCGCTTTGGCGAGTTCCTGGACGGCGGCGGCTTTCGGGTAGACCCCACCATCGACCTCTGGGGGGTGTACTTCAACGACACGATTCGCCTCGGGCCGGTGGCGGTCACCCCGGGCGTCCGCTTCGACGACAGCACCCGGTCCGGTTCGTTCACCAGCCCCAGCCTGGGCGCTGCCTGGCGGGCGGCCCCCGGCACGGTGGTTCGGGCCTCCGTCGCTCGCGGCTTTGCGAGCCCCCCCTTGGCCGCCCTGTCCGGTGGAGGCCTGGCTCTCGACCCCAATCCCGACCTGGATCCCGAACAGATCTGGTCCTATCAGGCCGGCGCCGAGACCGCGATGTCCGGCTTCGCCTGGTTGAAGGCCACGGTCTTTCGGCACGAAGCGAAGGATTCCATGGAGCTCGATGAGTCCCCCATTACCCCCGGGAACCTCATCTTCGTGAATCGAGGCCGGGTCTGGCGCACCGGCTTCGAGGCCGAAGCGGAGACCGCCGCCTGGCGCGGCTTGTCCAGCCAGGCCGGATTTGCGTTCGTGCGCATCGAGAAGTCGGGGGTGGGGGGAGAGCAGGACCAGCACCAGGTCAACCTGGGGCTCCACTACCGGGCGGCATCCTGGAGGGCCCAGTTGTTCGGCCACTACGTGTGGTGGGACCTTGGGCCGGGTTTCGAGGAAGGAAGGCACAATGACTTCCTCTGGGACCTAAACGCCTCCAAGACGTTCGTCTTCCTTTCGCGCATCGAGACCGACCTCTTCCTCACCGTGCACAACCTCTTCGACGGGGATCAGGAGACCGACACCGATCGGGAGACCACCGGCCGGTGGGTCGAAGCCGGGGCCCGCGTGCGTTTCTGACACGAGAGCGATCAGCGCAGCAGGCGGCAATCTCGTGGGGAGGTTCCAGTCTCTCTCCGGTTTTCCAGAGCACCTGCCGATCCACCTCACATTCGGAGGTGATGGCGACCCTTGCCAGAAGGAGGAACGACATGGGAGAGGACGTGGTCGAAATTCTGGAGGAAGGGCTGGAGGTGGAGGAGGTAGCCCAGGCGGCTGCCTGCTGTTCGACCGGTCCCTCGGCGTTCAAGACCGGGCCGGAAACGTGACGGAAGCGCAGGCACATCGGGCCGTGCGTCATTCCGTATCGAGCTAGCGCTCGGCGGTGGTCCTATCCCCTTACGTGGTGCCGCTTCCGGATCCGGGCCGACCGGATCGCTGCCTCCTCTTCGCCACGCGCAAGGGAGCGCCGGTGCGGGTGTCGCAGGACCTGTGGCGGCGTCTCCGGGGCGGAGAGGTTCCGGAAGCGGCGGCTGAGCCCCTGGCGCGGGCCGGCATCCTCGTGGCCGACGCCGAAGCAGAGCGCCGCCGGGTGCTCGGCTACCTGGAAGCCGTGAACCTGGCCGATCCCGGGGTGACCGCTGCGGTCTTCCTCGGCCTCGCCTGCAACTTCGCCTGTCCCTACTGCTACGAGAAGCCCCTGGGCCGGGCCGGAGCCATGGAAGAGGCCACCGCCGAACGGCTGTGCGACTTCCTCCTCGGGCGGCTCCGCCCCGGCAAGAAGCTCCTCACGGTGGACTTCTACGGCGGAGAGCCGCTCCTCTACCTGCCCCTGCTCCGCCGCATCACCCGGGCGCTCCAGGCGGGCGCCGCTGCCCGGGGAGCCCGGTTCCGCTTCACCCTCGTGACCAACGGCTCGCTCCTTACCCGACAGGTGGTGGAGGAGCTCCGGCCCCTGGGCCTCGCCTCGGCAAAGGTCACCCTCGACGGCCCGCCCCCTGTCCACGACCGAAGCCGCCCCCTGCGGTCCGGAAGGGGGAGCTTTGGGGCGATCCTGCGCAACCTCAAGGAAGTAGCCGGTGCGGTGCCCCTCGGGATCGGGGGCAACTACGCGCAAATCAGGAGGGGGGAAGCACCGTGGGAGCCGCGGGGCTCCGATCCGCACCCCCTCTCCCCCGAGCGGGGGAGAGGGTTGATGTCAGGGGGCCTTCAACCCGACACTAACCCCGAAACCCCGCTTCCAGGGCTTTCACGAGCCGGGTCAGAGTGCGGTTGACGGGGGTGGGGACGGCGCGGCGCTCTCCCTCCCGGACCACGGCGCCGTTGATGAAGTCGATCTCGGTGGGGCGCCGGGCGTCCACGTCCTGGCCCATGCTGGCGCGGTTGGCGCCGGTGGCCCGGGCTACGGCGAGGACCGCCTCGACCAGGGCCGTGGGGTCCCCTAGGTTGACCCCGGCGGCGCGGGCCACGGCCGCCGCCTCGCGCACCGCGTCGGAGAGCACTGCGGCGGCCTCCGGGATCTCGGGGATCCGGCCGTTGCGGTGCCCCGTGAGGGCGGCCACCGCGTTGATGCCGCAGTTCACCGCGAGCTTGCGCCACACGGCGGGCCAGGGGTCGGCCACGGCCCGGGCAGGAAGCCCGGCGCCGGAGAGGGCCGCGGCGAAGGGCTCCGGGTCGGGGCTTTGAGGGCCGAAGGGTCCGAGCAGCGTCTCGCCGGTGCCCCCGTGGCGGACCTCGCCGGGGGAGAGGAGCGTCGCCCCCTGGGCGGTGACCCCCACCAGGAGGCGCTCCGCCCCCAGGGCCCGGGCGAGCACGTCCGCGGCCCCCAGGCCGTTCTGGAGGGTGAGGACCGCGGTGCGGGGCCCCAGGAGCGGACCCAGGGAGCCCGCCGCCGAGGCCGTGTGGGGGGCCTTCACCATCACGAGCACGAGGTCCGCGGGCCCGGCGGCCGCCGGGTCGGAGACGGCCCGGACCGGCACGTCGCGAGTCTGCCCGCCCTCCCGCAG
>JBFLZB010000030.1 GCA_040756475.1 Thermodesulfobacteriota bacterium | reverse complement strand
AAATCGAAATCGAAATCGACCCCGACCCCGATCACGATTTCGATTTCGAGGGGGTTGGGGGTAGAGGCTCTCTCTCGCCTTGGGGGTCTGGGTTGCCGCCTCGCTAGGCTGCGGTGAGGGGGAGAACCCCCTCGGCCTTGGCGCAGGCGGCGCACTGGGCGTGCCCGGCCCGTCTCACCAGTAGGCGATGCCCACCTTGCGGCGCACCTCCGCCAGGGTCGCGGCGGCGGCCTCCCGCGCCTTGGCGGCACCGGCGCGCAGGATGTCGAGCACGTCGCCGGGGTGCTGGAGAAGCTCCTCGCGCCGGGCTCGGTGAAGCGCGAAGTAGTTCCAGACAGCGTCGATGAGCTCCTTCTTCACGTCGGAGTACTTGAGCCCAGGGGCGAGGTACCGCTCCCGCAGCGCGGCCACCTCCTCCGGGGTCAGGAAGAGCCGGTACAGGGCGAAGAGGTTGCAGGTGTCGGGGTTCTTCGGCTCCTCGATGGGGGTGGCGTCGGTCACCACCGACATGACGGTCTTCTTCAGGGTCTTGCGGTCGGTGAAGATGTCGATGGTGTTGCCGTAGGACTTGGACATCTTCTGCCCGTCGACCCCGGGGATGAGCGCCAGGTCCTCGTCGATCTCCGCCTCGGGTACCACGAAGGTGTCGCCGAAGGCGGCGTTGAACTTCTGGGCCAGATCCCTGGTCACCTCCAGGTGCTGCTTCTGGTCCTTGCCTACCGGCACGGCGTGGGACTGGAAGAGGAGGATGTCGGCCGCCATCAGCACGGGGTAGGCAAACAGCGCGTGGTTGGGGGCGATGCCCTTGGCCACCTTGTCCTTGTAGGAGTGACAGCGCTCCAGGAGGCCCATGGGAGCCAGCGTCGAGAGGATCCAGGTGAGCTCCTGCACCTCGGGCACGTCGGACTGGACCCAGAACGTGCACCTGTCCGGGTCGAGCCCGAGCGCCAGGAACGAGACCGCCGCGTCCACCGTGCCCCGGGCGAGCGCCGGCCCCTCCCCGAGCGACGTCATGGCGTGGTAGTTGGCAATGAAGCAGAAGAGGTCTGCGCTCTCTTGATACGCGATCATCTGGCGCATCATGCCGAAGTAGTTGCCGATGTGGAGCGCCCCGGAGGGCTGGATTCCCGAGAGCACGCGCTTCATCCTGGTTCTCCTGTCAGGGGGCTCCGACCCCGTGGGGTCCGAAACGACGAAGGCCGCGGGGCGGGTCCCGCGGCCTGGCCGGCGCACACGGCTGCGCGGTGCGGTCCCGTCAGGCGCGGGGCCTGCTGGGCCAGCGGCCAGGAAGAATCGGAGTGCGGGAGGGGCTTTGCATCACGGCGATGGGATAACAGGAAGGCTCGGGCGCTGTCAACGGGGAAGGCGGCTTGCCCTTGACCTCGGTCAACTCCCGCCGGCACCTCTTGTGCTAGATTGCGCCCGTCGGGCCGAAAGCGCCCCCGGGGGCTCCCGGGGACGGCCCGCTCTCCATGCCTTGGCGGACATCCGCACGGGAGGACCTCCATGGGCTCTAGATTTTACCTGGGTGCGCTCCTTGCGCTGTGTCTCGTCCTGGGGGCGGGCTGCGGCGATGGGTCGGAAAAGGGACCGGCGCAGACCGCGCAGGCGAGCGTTCCCACGGTCCTCGTGTTCGGCCTGGGCCCCCGGTGCCGGTACTGCGTCGAGCTCAAGAAGGAGATCGACCGGGTCACGGAGCAGACGGGGGCCGCCGTGCGGTTTCGAGACATCCTGGTGGACCGGGACAAGGCCATGGTCCAGAAGCACCGGGTCCTCCTGAGCCCTACACTCGTCTTCCTCGACGCTGCCGGGGCCGAGGTACACCGCCACCAGGGGTTGCTCGACGCCGAGCAGATCCTGGAACGCCTGGCGGCCCACGGCCTGTGGCCGGGCAAGGGCTGAGACCCCGTGCTGGAGGGATTCACCGAGACCGTCGGCCAGTGGGTCCACACCCGCCCCTGGCTCGCGGCGGGTGCGGTCTTCCTGGGGGGCCTCGCCACCGCGGCCAACCCGTGCAGCCTGGCCGCGGTGCCGGTGCTGGTGGGCCTCACCGGAGGTCACGCCGCGGTCACCGACTGGCGGCGGGGCCTCGCCGTCTCCCTGGTCTTCGTCGCGGGGCTCGCGGCGTCGTTTTCGGCCATGGCCGTGGCGGCGGTATCGGCGGGCACCTATCTCGGCGCCTCGAGCCCCTTCTGGCCCTGGGTGCTGGCCGCCGCGTGCCTTCTCGCGGCGACCCAGTTCTGGGACCTCTGGCACCTGAGCCTGCCTGCCTGGCTGGGGCAGATCCGGCCCGCCCGCAGCGGAGCCGCCGCAGCCTTCGGCATGGGGCTCCTCTTCGGCGTCCTCTCCGCCCCCTGCGCGGCACCGGTGCTCGTGGTGGTGCTCACCTACGTGGCCTCGAAGGCGAGCCTCGCCTACGGCCTCCTGCTCCTGTGGCTCTACGCCGTGGGGCACTGCGCCCTGCTCGTGGCGGCCGGCACCTCGGTGGGCCTGGTCCGGCGTCTGGTGGCCTCCGATCGCTACGCCCGGGGCAACCTGTTCGTGCGCCGCGCCGCCGGGGTCGTCATCGCCCTGGTGGGGATCTACCTCGTCGTCAGCCAACTCCAACCCGTCGGATGAAGGAGAACCGAGATGGAGATCGAGGTCCTGGGCGTCGGCTGCCCCAAGTGCATCCGGATGTACGAAGCCGCCGTGGAGGCGGTCGCCCTGTCCGGGCGCGACGCCCGGGTCCGGAAGGTCTACGACCTCAACGAGATCGCCAGGTACGGCGTCTTCTCCTTCCCCGCCCTCGTCGTCGACGGGAAGGTCCGCTCCACCGGAAAGCTACTCGACCCCCAGGCCATCGCCCGCCTCCTCACCGAAGGCTGACCGCCGGCCCGCAGGGTGTGTTCGTTCTCCTCATGGCAGCACTGAAGATGTTCGAGTTGGGCAAGATCTCCTTGGGCAAGGCTGCAGAACTCGCACAGATGTCAAGAGTCGAGTTCATGGAAACGTGCTCGAAGTACCGCATCAGCCTCTTCAAATACTCTGAGGACGAGTTCGAGAACGAGCTCCGCTGTGACATCGAGGCCGCGGACACGAAATGACCCTCGTGTCCGACACCGGCCCACTCATCGCCCTGGCGAAGATCGCACCCCAATACCTGCGCATTGCGCCCTCCGCCCAGAGCCTCAGGCGGCGTCGGTCCCGGCCTCCACCGGGCCTACGGCGGCCAGGTAGTAGGCGAACTCGGCTTCGCCGTCCACCCCGAGCAGGCGGTTGACGTCCTCGTCGAAGAAGGCCGCCACGGGGCAGCAGCCCAGGTCCAGCGCCGCGCAGGCCAGGGCCAGGTTCTGGCACACGTGGCCCAGGTCGAGGCCCAGGTAGCGGAGCGCCCGGTCGCCATACTTCCATGCGCAGCGAGGCACCACCGCGGTCCAGAGGAAGACGGCGGCGGCCCGGGAGAGGAAGCCCTGCCCGAGGGCGGCGTGGGCGATGTGCCGGCCCAGGTGTCCTTCCTGGAGGACTTCGAGGGTAAAGGTGGGCAGGTGCAGGTGGGCGAGGCACGGCTCCCACCCCTCCACCGACTGGACCGAGACGTAGGTCTCGAAGGGGTAGAGGGCGCCTGCCGAGGGGGCGGTGCGCAGGAGGTAGGGGCCCTGGCGGGCCGTCACCCCCTGGCAGGCCCAGAGGAGGGTCCCGAGGGTCTCGGGGGGGATCGACTCGCCCCCCAGGTCCCGGCGGGAGCGCCGGTCCGCCAGGGCCCGCCACAGGGGCACGGGGGGAAGGCGCAGCTGGGAGGACCCGGGAAGCTCCCGGCGCGGGGCGCCGGGGTAGTGCTTGTGGGGGGCCGGCATCCGGTCCCACTCCAGGGACCGGCCCCGCACGCCCCGGGCGTCGAGGTCGGTGGCCTCGCGCCAGAGCCGGTACAGTTCGCGGGTCGTGTCGGGCATGGCATCCTCCGGGGCTTGGGGCGCGCGCCGCGAAGCTACCGGGCCCGGGAGGTTGCGTCAACCTGCGGGCGGTGGCGGGTACCGCCGCGGGTGTACTAGAATGGGCCCATGTTGCGCCACGGCCCGGCCCTCCTGCTGGTCTTCGCAGCCCTCGCCGCCGCAGGTGCCGGCGCCGGGGGATGTTCCGGCCGCCCGGCCCGGGACCCGGTGGAGTTCCGGGTGGGGATCGAGGGCACCCCCGCGACCCTCGACCCCCGGTACGCGGCCGACGCCCACGGGGTGCGGATCGTGCCGCTCCTCTTCCACGGGCTCCTGGCCCGGACGGCGTCGGGGGAGTTCCGGCCCGACCTGGCGGAAACCTGGGAGACCCCCGACCCCCTCACCCACCGCTTCGTCCTGCGCGACGGCGTGCGGTTCCACGACGGCTCCCGGCTCACGGCCCGGGACGTGGCGGCCACCTACCGCTACGCGATGGACCCGGCCCACGGGTGCCCCGCCGCAGGCGCCCTGGCGGCGCTTGAAGCAGTGGAGGCGGCCGACGACCGCACGGTGGTCTTCCGGCTCTCCCGCCCCCAGGTTTCCTTCCCCTTTCAGCTCACCCTGGGGGTGCTCCCCGAGCGCCTGGCGGGGCTCCCGGACCTGGCAGGCGAGGTGGTGGGCACGGGCCCCTACCGCCTGGCCGCCTTCCGGCCCGGGGAAGAGGTGCTGCTGGAGGCGTTCCCCGGCCACTTCGAGGCGCCGCCGGCCCTGGCCCGGGTTCGGTTTCGCATCGTGGGCAACGCCACCACCCGGCTCCTGGAGATCGGCTCGGGGGGGCTCGACCTCCTCCAGAACGCCGTGCCGCCCTATGCGGTCAAGTTCCTCCAGCGGGAGCCGGAGCTCTCGGTCACCGCGACCCCCGGCGCCTCCTACCAGTACCTGGGGTACAACCTGGAAGATCCGGTCCTGGGGGACGTGCGGGTGCGCCAGGCCCTGTCCCACGCGGTGGACCGGGACGAGCTCATCGCCTACGCCCTCCAGGGGCTGGCCCGGCCGGCCACGGGGGTGTTGCCCCCCGAGCACTGGGCCCACGCCCCCGACGTGCCCTCCTACCCCTACGACCCCGCCCGCGCCCGGGAGCTCCTGGACTCGGCCGGGTACCCGGACCCGGACGGGGACGGACCGGCGGTGCGCTTTGCCCTGAGCTACAAGACCAGCACCGACAAGACTGCCCTGGAGGTCGCCCAGGTGATCGCCGCGCACCTGCGCCGAGTGGGGGTGGGGGTCGAGGTGCGCAGCTTCGAGTGGGGCACCTTCTTCGCCGACGTGCGGGCGGGGAACTTCCAGCTCATGAGCCTGCGCTGGATCGGTCTCTCCGACCCCGACTCCCTCCACTACCTCTTCCACTCGGCCTCCGTTCCCCCCGCCGGCGCCAACCGCGGCCGCTACCGCAACGCCCAGGTGGACGCCTGGCTCGACCGGAGCCGCGCCGAGCCCGACCCGGACCGGCGCCGGGAGCTCTACCGGCAGGTGCAGGCCCAGGTGGCCCGGGACTGCGTGTACACGAGCCTGTGGTGGCTCGACGACGTGGTGGTGCTGCGCCGGGGCTACGAGGGGTACGAGGCGCTCCCGGGGGGCGAGTACACGAGCCTCGCCCGGGTTCGGCCCGGGCCCGGGGACGGCTCGTGATCCGCCGCCGGCTCTTGACCCTCCTGCCCACCGTCCTGGGGGTGGTGACGCTGGTGTTCGCGTTCCTGCACCTGGTGCCCGGTGACCCCGTGGACGTGATGCTGGGCGAGACGGCCCAGGCGGCGGACAAGGAGCTCCTGCGCGCCGAGCTCGGCCTGGACCGCCCCCTGGCCGAGCAGTACGGCACCTACCTGGCGGGGCTCGCCCGGGGGGACCTGGGGCGGAGCTTCACCTACCGCAAGCCCGTGCGCGAGGTCATCGCGAGCCGCCTGCCCGCCACCGCGCAACTGGCCGGGTGCGCGCTGGCCGTGGCCCTGGCGGTGGCGCTTCCCCTGGGGGTGCTGGCGGCAGTGCGCAAGGACACCCTCTTCGACCGGGGAAGCCTGGTGGCGAGCCTCCTTGGGGTCTCCATGCCCAACTTCTGGCTCGGGCCGCTCCTCATCCTCCTCTTCTCGGTGCACCTGCGGTGGCTCCCGGTCTCGGGCCGCGAAGGGTGGGCGAGCGTGGTGCTCCCGGCCATCACCCTGGGCACGGGGCTCGCAGCCATCCTCTCCCGCATGCTCCGGTCGAGCCTGGTGGAAGTGCTGCGCGCCGACTACCTGGCCGCCGCCCGGGCCCGGGGGGTGAGCGAAGCCAAGGTCATCTGGGTTCACGCCCTGCGAAACGCCTGTCTGCCGGTCATCACGCTCCTGGGCCTCCAGCTCGGGAGCCTGCTCTCGGGAGCGGTCATCACCGAGGCAGTGTTCGCCTGGCCGGGCATCGGCACGCTACTCCTCCAAGCCCTCCAGGGCCGCGACTACCCCCTCGCCCAGGGATGCGTGCTCGTGATCAGCCTGGCCTACGTGGGGGCGAACCTGCTGGCCGATCTCCTATACCGGGTGGCGGACCCGAGGGTGAGGGGTGACGGGTGAGGGTGAAACGTGAAAGGTGAAGGGTGAAGGGTGAAGGGCGGTCCGAGAGGACGCGGGGGAGCGTGCCGAGCGCGAGTGCTTCGGGACGCCGGCGGCTCCTCCCCCGGCTTCCCCAGCTTCCCCAGTTGCCGGGTGGGCGGAGCTTTCTGCTGATTTCCGCCGGGTTTCTGGCGCTGCTGGTGTTGGGGGCCGTGTTCGCGCCGCTGCTCAGCCCGGCGCCGGTGGACCTGCTCGACCTCCCCGGGGGGCTCGAGGGGCCCAGCCTCAGCCACCCCCTGGGGCAGGATCGCCTGGGGCGCGACGTGCTGGCGGTGCTCCTCCACGGCGGCCGGGTGAGCCTGGCGGTGGGGCTCCTGGTGGTGGGGGTGAGCCTGGCCGTAGGAACCCTCGTGGGGTTCGCGTCGGGCTACGCCGGCGGCTGGGTGGACGAGGGGATCATGCGGGTGGTGGACGTGCTGCTCGCCTTCCCCGGCATCCTGCTGGCCATCGCCCTGGCGGGGGTGCTGGGGCCGAGCCTGGGCAACGTGGTCTTCGCGCTCAGCCTGCTCGGTTGGGTCGGCTTCGCCCGCCTGGTGCGCGGCGAGGTCCTCTCTCTCAAGACCCGGGAGTTCGTGACCGCGGCCCGCACCCTGGGCGCCGGCCCGTGGCGCATCGCCTGGCGCCACCTGCTGCCCAACCTGGCAGGGCCCCTGGCCGTGCAGGCCACCTTTGGGGTGGCGGGCGCGATCCTGGCCGAGTCGAGCCTCTCGTTCCTCGGGCTCGGCCCCCAGGACGTGCCCACCTGGGGCGCCCTGCTCAGCCAGGGGGTGGACTACCTCCTCTTCGCGCCCCACCTGGCGCTCTTCCCCGGGCTCGCCATCATGGGCACGGTGCTCGGCATCAACGTGCTGGGCGACGCCCTGCGCGACCGGCTGGACCCCGCCCGCCGGGTCCGCTAGGAGCAACGCCCCCGTGATCCTGCCCTGGGCCCGCTTCGTCCCCAGCCCCAACTGCTCTTCCCGGGAAGGCTGGGAGGTGGACGCCGTGGTGCTCCACCACATCAGCCTTCCCCCCGGCAGCTTCGGAGGCCCGTGGGTGGAGCACTTCTTCTGCAACCGGCTGGACCCGGCAGTGGACCGCTTCTTCCCGGAGATCGCCCACCTCAAGGTCTCGGCCCACTTCTTCGTGGACCGGGAGGGGCAGGTGACCCAGTTCGTGGACACCGACCTCAAGGCGTGGCACGCGGGGGAGAGCGCTCTCGATGGAGAGCCCGACGTGAACCGCTTTTCGGTGGGAATCGAGCTCGAAGGAGACGGGCAGACGCCGTATACGCAAGCCCAGTACGCGGCGCTGCGGCGCCTGCTCGCCGCGGTGCGCCGGGCCCACCCCCGGGTGGTCCCCGAGCGGATCGTGGGCCACGAGCACGTGGCCCCCGGCCGCAAGGCCGATCCCGGGCCCCTCTTTGCGTGGGATCGGGTGCGCTCGGGGCTGGAAGAAGGCTAGGGCTTTCGTCCGCGCAGGGTCCAGAAGGCGGCGGCGCCGATCAGCCCGGCCAGGACCAGGGCGATCCCCAGGCCCACCCACAGGTGGTCGGGGCCCGAGGCAGCCTGGGTGCGGGCGTGCTGGCTCACCCCCTGGAGGCGGCTCATGGGGCCTGCCGCCCAGGCGGCGCCGGCCGTCCCGACGGCTCCCGCCGCGGCGGTCAGGATGCAGGAAATGCGGATTCGATCCATGGCGGTCTCCGATCCGAGGGCGCTAGTGCCCGCAACGCTCGGGGGCGTTGCCCCCTTCTCGAGCACGGATCGGAACGGGCCCTCAGGAACTTGAGCCGCCCTCTGCGCGGCTCTGCAGGTATTCCCCTACCGCAAGCACGGCCTTTGCGCCTTCTCCCGCCGCGATCAGGATGCGCTTGCCCACCGTGTTGGTGACGTCACCGGCGGCAAAGAGCCCCGGCAGCCCGGTGCGGCAGTTGCGGTCCACCTCCACCTCGCCCCGGGCGTTCACGTGCACGAGGTCCCGCACGAGCTCGCTGCTCGGCACGAGCCCGATCTCCACGAAGACCGCCTCCACCGGGAGCACCTCCTCCGCCCCGGTGTCGAGGTTTCGCACCACCAGCACCTCCACCCGAGCCCTCCCCTCCAGGCGCACCGGATCCCGGTTGCGTAGCAGCACGATGTCGTCGCGCCCCGCCACCTTGTCCTGCAAGTACTGGTCGGCCCGGAAGGAACGGCTCGCCACCGCAACCCGGGCGCCCTTTTCCGCCAGGCCCAGCGCTGCCTGGAGCGCCGAGTTCCCTCCCCCCGCCACCGCCACTTCCTTCCCCGCAAATCGCTCCGCCAGGAGCGCATGGAACTCCATCACCCCCTTGCCCCGGAACTCGTCCTCCCCCGGGATGCCCAGGCGCCGGCGCTTCATCCCCGTGGTGAGGAGCACCGTGCGGGAGCGGTAGACATCCCCCCCATCGGTGGTCAGGGAAAAGACGTCCTTCTCCTTTCCAATCCCGGTGACGGCGCAGATCTGGTGGGCCAGGTGCAGATTCTCGAAGAGCTGCTTCTGAAACCGCTCCACCAGGTCCGGCCCGGCGATGAGCTCGAATCCCGGGTAGTTCACCACCGCCGTGGAGTCCCACGCCTGCCCGCCCAGGCTCTTGGTGAGGAACAGGGTGTCGATCCCGGCCAAGGCCGCGTAGATGCCGGCCGAGATCCCCGCGGGCCCGCCGCCCACGATGACCAGGTCGTAGAGGTAGTCCGAGAGGGTGAGGTCGGGGTGGCAGACGAACTTCTCCCGGCAGGCACGGGAGCAGAAGTAGTGGGTCTCGCCCCGGCACTCCGCCGAGGGGGTCTCCTCCGCGATGTGGACGGGTTTGCCGCAGACGGGGTCTGCCGCGCGGGTCACCATGGGCGTTCCTCCTGGGCCAGAGTTCGGGGGAGTGTACCGGCGGCCCCGGGGGACGCAAGAGCCTACCTGCCGGGCGTTCGGGAGAGTCGGGCCGAGCTCGGGCGCCCCTGTCCCGAGGAAGCCGGAGCCCAGGACGTCAGGGCGACGCCCGCCACCACCAGCGCCCCGCCCACGAGCTTGGGCCCGGACACCGCCTCTCCCAGCAGGAACCACGCGAAGAGCAGGGCGAACCCCGGCACCAGGTAGATGAAGACCGATGCCCGGGAAGCACCCAACGCCGCCACGCCTTCGTAGAACCACAGGAACCCAAGGGCCGAGCTGAAGATTCCCATGAAGGCGAGCGCCGCCCACGCCTCCCAGGGGGCGCCGAGAGCGGCCCCGAGCTCCCCGGCGCCCAGGGCCGCGAGCCCCAGCAGCGGCGTTCCCAGGGCAAACGCCGCGGCGGTGGCAGTGAGGGGCGAGGTCCCCTCGAGCACCACCTTGCCCAGGAGGACGTACACCACCCAGCACAGCACCGCGGCGCCGAGCCACGCCGCGCCCGCGTCGAGTCGCAGGGCGAGGAGCCGGTCCGGCTGCCCTCCCGACAGGACCACCAGGGCGCCGCACGCTGCCAGGGCAAAACCCGCCACCCGCGCCCGCGAAAGCCGCTCACCTAGGAAGAAGGCCGAAAACAGGGCGGTGAGCGCCGGGTTGGTGGTAATCACCAGGGCCGCCGCCCCTGCCTCCGCCAGGGCGAGTCCCTTGAAAAAAAACCAGTTGTATGCGAAGACACCCGAGGCCCCCAGGGCCGCGAGCCCGGCCCACCCGCGGGCGGTGCGTGGCAGGGCGGCAGGCCCCTCCCGGAGCGCCCAGATCCAGGCCAGCACCCCCGCGCCGATGGCGAACCGCCAGAAAGCCGCGGCCTCGGGCGCCACGTCCCGCAGGGCGACCTTGCCTGCCACGAAAGCGCCGCCCCAGAAGACGGCGGCGACGGTGAGCTTGGTCAAAGGGCCGGGCCTGCGAAGGGTCATGGGGTCTCCGGTAGAGGCCGCGATGCTAGCGGAGGCTCGCGCGGGGGACAAGCAGGGAAGGGCATGAGACCGAAGCGCACATCTCGAAACGAGACAGGGAGCTGGGGCGGGAATGAGGCCCCCCGCAAGAGGGAGGAGCAACCATGAGCGGACCTACGCGGGACGAGGCCTGGCGGGTGCTGACCCAACACGTGAAGAGCGAGAACCTGCTGCGCCACGCCCTGGCGGTGGAGGCCGTGATGCGCCATGCGGCCCGAAAGCGCGGCGAGGACGAGGAGCTGTGGGGCGCCATCGGGCTCGTCCACGACGTGGACTACGAGCGCTACCCCGAGGAGCACCTGCGCCATGCCCCCGCCATCCTACGGGAGGCCGGGTGGGCCGAGGAGCACATCCGCGCCGTTCTGGCCCACGGGTGGGGCTTGTGCTCCGACGTGGAGCCCCGCACCGACCTGGAGAAGACCCTCTACGCGGTGGACGAGCTCACGGGCCTGGTAGCGGCCGCGGCCCTGGTGCGGCCCTCGAAGAGCGTGCTCGATCTGCCGGTGAAGAGCGTGAAGAAGAAGTGGAAGGACAAGGCGTTCGCCGCCGGGGTGGACCGCTCGGTCATCGAGAACGGGGCCGAGATGCTCGGCGTGGAGCTCTCGGACCTCATCGCGGACACCATCGAGGGGATGCGGGCCGTGGCCGCCGAACTCGGCCTGGAGGGGAACCCGGAGGGGCGCGGGGATTAGGGCGCCTTGGCTTTGGGCAGGATGCGCAGCGCCCCTGACATCCCCCGCTCCCGGTGCCCGGAGACGGTGCAGACCACCGGGTAGTCGTCGGGCCGCACCGCCACGAGGGAGGTCACCACCGTCTGCCCCGGTTCCACCCGCACCACAGAGAAGCGCGACGCATCCAGGGAGGCCGCGCCCACCACCCGGACCTCCCGCAGTGCCACGGCGCGAAAGAAGTCGGGAGCGGCAAAGGCGTGGGGCTCGCTCCCGGCATTGGCGATCTCCAGCAGATAGGCTTTCCCTTCCCGCAGGGTGAGCACCTGCGGCGCGAAACCGTGCTCCGTCACTTCCACCCGGACCCGCTCGGCCCGGGACCAGTCCGCCGTCTCCACCCAGGACGAGGGTTCCACCACGTAGCCCCGCGGCGCGCACCCGAGCGCGAGGAACAGGAGCCCAGCGAGGACCCACGGGCCGGGGAGCCGAACGGACCGGTGCATGTATGTCCTCCTCATTCGTGACCGCCTCGGACCCTTCCCCTCGGGCAGGACGATCGAAATCCCGCGGATCACGGGGTCAGTGCCGGCGCGGCGCGACGCTCCGCGAGCCGCAGGGCGACGGCGCCCTGTTGCGCCAGGGCGCGGGCCGGCACCTCGGCTTCCCACAGCTCGAGCCGGAGCAGGTTTCCGGAGAGCGCCGTGGCGTAGAAAAGCAGGACGACGCGCTCGACCATGCCCCGGCCCTCCATGGCGGACACGCTGGGAGCCAGGTCCCGCGCCAGGCGGCCGGCGTAGGCCTGGAGGGCTCTCTGCTCCACCTGGCGCAGGGTCAGCTTGGAGCGGGACACCAGCGCCAGGGTCTTCCCTTCGCCGAGAAAGACCCCCGCCACGTAATACAGCTCCCCGCCCCCGGCCTGGAAGCACAGGGTCTCCAGGGGCGCCGCCCACCCCCCCAGGTGGGGGTCCACGAAGACGGGCCGGTGGCTGAAGCCGGAGGCTTCCCAGCCCCCGGCGGCGGGCCAGGGGGCGAGGGCAAGGCACAGAGTCACCAGAACGGCTGCCGCACGCATGGCCCCCACAGTAGCGGACTTCCGCCGCCCGGCAAGCCCGCCGCCGGGAGGGCTGCGGCCGGCCGCCCAACGGGGGTCGGCCCGCACGCTTGGAGAGACGAGGCAGAAAGAAGAATTTCGCCCGACGGAGCGGCCCTGCCCCGTTCCCGACTCGACCCACCTCCCTCGACCCGGTAGGATGGGGCGGCAGCTTCGTCCGCCCCCGCAGGAGTCGTGCTGCACGGGCCGCCCCGCCGCGTGGGGAGCTCCAGGAAGGAAGATCGGTGCCGAGACAACCGGAGGTCGAACAGCGAGGGCACTGGAGCGAGGTCTACGCCCGAACGACCTCCTTTTTTGGAGAAGGACCCAGCGCGTGTGCCCGGCGAGCCCTGGCCTTGTTCCGCCGGGAGGGCGTGAAGGCCGTCCTGGAGCTCGGCTTCGGCCAGGGCCGGGATACCCTGTGGTTCGTGGACCAGGGGCTGCGCGTCGCGGCCCTGGATTACTCGGACCAGGCGCTGGCCGAGATGACGGGCCACATCCGGGCCCGGGGGCTTGCGGACCGGGTCGCAGCCCAGCTCCACGACGTGCGCCGGCCGCTCCCCTATCCCGACGGATCCTTCGACGCCTGTTACTCCCACATGCTCCTGTGTATGGAGCTCACCGAGGCCGAGATCTCCTTCGCCCTGCGGGAGATCCACCGGGTACTGAAGCCGGGGGGGCTCGTGCTCTACTCCGTGCGCAGCGACCACGACAAGTACTTCGGGGCAGGCACGCATCTGGGAGAAGGGCTCTACGAGGCGGGGGGGTTCGTCGTGCACTTCTTCAGCGAGGAGAAGATTCGCCGTCTGGCACAAGGCTATGAGATTCTCGCCGTGGACCGCGTCGAGGAGGGAAGCCAGCCGCGAGACCTATACGTGGTGACGCTGCGGTGCAACGCGGAGGGGGCCTTCGTGCCTCCGGAGGAGGTCGGCATGATCCAGCCCATGGACAAGTTCCAGGAGTTCTTCGACGCCACCCACCAGAGCGCGGTGCTCGACGGCAAGACCAGGGGCCTTTTGTTCCTCACCGCCTCCCTCGCCGGCGGGTGCGAGCTCTGAACCGACTGGAGCCTCGCGGTCGCGAGGGAGAACGGCGCCAGCGACGAGGAGATGGAGGCGGCGGCAGCCATCGCGATGAGCGTGGTGGCCTACAAGACCCGGCTCCTGTTCGACAAGATGAGGGGCCCGGGAGCCGCGTCTGCGGCGAGCCCGAAGAAGCCCGAGGCGCCCCACGCTCCGGGCGCCACCTGAGGCCGCTGACCCGGTGCTTCGGCGAAGCACACAGGCTGCGCGGCCCGGTCGACTCGCGGGACGGGTGTCACGCAACCACCCCACGTGTTCTTGTTCCTCTGCCAGGGTTCGAGGATCTGGAGGCCGCGGCCGTGATGGCCGTGTGCGGTTGGACCCGGTATCGGGAACACCTCCCGGAGGTCTGGGTGATCTCCACCGGCTTCCACGACCCGAGCGCAGCCCCATGGCTCATCTCCGGAAGGCTTCCGGGGCGGCCGGCAGCGACACCTCGAACCGGCTTCCTTTCCCGGCCTGGCTCTTCACCGTGACCTCACCGCCGTGCAGCCGGGCGATCTCCCGGGCGATGGCCAGACCCAACCCGGTGCCGCCCTCCGCCCGGGACCGGGCCTTGTCCACCCGATAAAAGCGATCGAAGATCCGGGCCTGGTCTTCCGCGGGGATGCCCACTCCCGTGTCCTCCACGACGATCCGGGGCGAGGGGGCCGCGGCGCCCCCGACCCGAACCGAGCCCCCGGCCGGCGTGTAGCGCACGGCATTTTCCACCAGGTTGGAGAGGCACTCCACCAGCAGGCCGTGGTGCCCGGCGGCCGGCAGCGACTCCGGCAGGTCAGCCGTGAGCGCCACCCCCTTGACCTCGGCAGCGGCGTCATTGAGGCGCACCGCCTCCCGAGCCGCTTGAGCCAGGTCCACGGGGCCCCGGTCCATCTTTTCCTCCCCGTTCTCGAGCCGGCTCAGGGCCAGCAGGCTCTCCACGATTTCCCCCAGGCGAAGGGCGGTGCGGTGGGCGGCCTCCAGAGACTCCCGCAGCTCGGCGGGCTCCCGGGGGCGCCGCAGGACAACCTCGCACTGGGCGCGCAGGGCGCTCAAGGGAGTGCGAAGCTCGTGGGCCGCGTCGGCGGTGAACCGCTTCTGGCGCTCGTAGGCAGCGGCCAGCCGGTCGAGGGCCCGGTTGAGGGCGTCCACCAGGGGCTCCACCTCCCGATCGAGCCCCTGCTGCCCCAGGCGGCGTTCGATGGTCAGGGGGCCGACCCCGTCGGCCTCTGCCGAGAGCCGGCGCAAGGCCTGGAGCGCCCGGGAGACGAACCAGGCGGGAAACACCGCCAGGACCACGAGAAGAGCTCCAAAACCGAGATAGAGACGATAGCGCAGCATGCGCAGGGTCTCCTCGGGGCCGTCCATGGGGTGCCCGGCCGTCACCCAGAAGAGCTGCGGGCCCGCTTCGGGCACTTCCCTGCCGGGATTTGCGGCGAGCCATCCCCGGCGCTCGACCTCGTCATCCTCGGGCGCCTTTTCGACTCGCAAGGTGCACAGGCGGTATGTCCGCCCCCCCAGCACCTCCTGCTCGAACCAGGGGCCCTCCTCCTCGCCCGCATGAGGTCCCGGAGCAGGATCGCGGGACGCGGCCACCAGCGCCCCACCCGCGTCGCGGATCACGTAGAACGGGCCGTCCGCTTCGGATGCGAAGCCCAGGCCCTCCAACAGTTCCAACTCGAGCTCCACCTCGCCCCACGGCTCCACTTCCACCGCCGCTCCCACGCTCCGAGCGAGAACCAAGAGCTCCCGATCGAGGGCCTCCAGCAAGTCCCGGCGGACCGAGCCGTAGATGCCCCCGGCGGTAACCAGCAGAGCCAGGGCCACGAGCGGCAGGAGGGGCAGGAGGATGCGCCGGCGGATGGAGCTCATCGCGGCCGCTCCGGCACCCGGAAGCCCACGCCGCGCACGGTCTCCACCACGTTGTCTGCCCCGGCGGCCCGCATCTTGCGGCGCAGATGGGCCACGTGGACGTCGATCACGTTCGAGTCGCTCTCGAAGGCCTCGTCGTAGAGGTGCAGTGTGAGGCGGGTGCGGGTGAGCACCTTGCCCTTTTGGAGGAGGAGCGCTTCGAGGAGCTGGAACTCCTTGGGCGTCAGGGGAACGTCGGTGTCGCCCCAGGAAGCCCGATGGGCGTCGACATCGAGATGCAGGCGTCCCCACTGGAGGCGGTTTTGCGCCACTCCCGAGGCCCGGCGCAGCACGGCCCGCACCCGGGCCAGGAGCTCCTCGAAACTAAAGGGCTTGGGCAGGTAATCGTCGCCGCCGAGTTGCAGCCCCCGGATACGGTCCTCCACCTCGTGGCGGGCGGTGAGGAACACCACCGGCACGCGGTTGCCCCGCTCCCGCAGCTCCCGCAGTACCCGGAAGCCGTCGAAGCCGGGCAGCATGAGGTCGAGCACCACCAGGTCGTGCTCCCCACCCAAGGCCGCGTGCAGCCCGTCGGGCCCGTCGAAGGCCTGGTCCACCGCGAATCCCTCGTCCCGAAAGCCTCGAGCCAGGGCTCCCGAGAGGTCAACGTCGTCCTCGACGATCAAGAGTCGCACGGCGGCCTCCTATCCCTTGGGTACGGGCGCACGAGCCGTAAGCCCGGACGAAAGGGGAGCTCTCGAGGCATGGGCGCAACGGCGGAGGGCTGCGTCTTCGGCGAGCATGCGCAGCCGCCTCAGCCGCCTCCCTCCGGATACCAGCGCAGCAGAAACCACCGCTGGCGCCGTTGGGGGCGAAACGGGTCCTGCGACTCCCTCACGTGGACCACCTCGGCGCCCAGGGGAAGGGACGGCTCGCCGTGGCCCGAGGTGAACAGCCACGCCCCCTCGGGGGCGACCTGCCGAAGTGCCTCGACGTCCGCGACGTTCCGGACGTGGCGCCGCAGGTAGAAGCTCGATGAGAGCCGATCGGTCTGCCAGTTCCACACCGGGGCGGAAGGCCCGACGATCTCGCGGACCTCCTCGAAGAACGCCCGGGGCGACCGGTAGGCGTCCACCGCCGGCAGGACTCCGACCCCGGCCACAGCAACGGATGCGCACATCACGGCGGCGAGAACCCAGGGAAGGCAGGCGCGCCGCGCGCTCCACAGATAGCATGCCATCCCTCCGGCACAGAGGACCAGAATGGCCGTCTGCGCGGCGCCAAGGGATCGCTGCGCCATCCCGAGATAGAGCCCCGCCGCGAGCAGCCCCGCGGGAAGGAGCCACAGTAGCGCTCGCAAACCCCTCGCCAAGCCGCGGCGCAGCGCCGAGGCTTCGAAGCCGTGGGCAAGCAGGGGGGCGACGCCCAGGGCGTAGGCGGGGGCGAGCGAGAGCATATAGTGGATGCGCTTGCTCGTGGCCAGGCTCAGGAAGACGACCCCGACGAGGAACCAGAGAAGAGGCCAGAGGGTCTGCACGTCTCGCCGACGCCAGGCCCCCGGAAGCCCGTACAGCAGCGCCGGCAGGAGCACCACCCACGGACCGAAGCTGGCGATGCGCGGCACGTAGTACCAGAACGGCTCCCGGTGGGTCGAGAACTCGGGGTCCAGCCGGGCCACGGATTCCCCCAGCCAGGTCTCCACGGCCCCCGGCACCCTCTGGGCGACGGCGGCGAACCACGGCAGCGCCAGGATCGCCGTGGCCAGCAGGAAGTAGAGGCCGTCGACCCAACGCAGCCGTCGGCCGCCCGCGCCGGAGAGCACCTCCCAGGTACCGATGCCGAAGAGGGGGAAGAGCCAGCCCAGGGGGCCCTTGACCAGGAAACCCGCCGTCAGGGAAACCGCGAGCAGCAAACGCCACGGATCCCCCCACGATCCATCCCGGCCGGGCCTGATCTTGAGAAAGCAGTACACGCTCAGGGTGGAGAAGAAGAGCAGCAGGGGTTCCGTCTCGGCCTGGCGCCCCATCCCCAGCACCAGGGGGTTGGCCGCAAAAGCAAGCCCGGCCGCCAAACCGTACCCCCGGGCGCACTTCTCGGCGGCACGACCCGAGTCCCCAGAGCCCCGCCCTGCCCCGCCCGCGAGTTGGAGCGCCAGGGCGCGGGCGAGGGCCATCACCAGGAGCAGCGTCCCGGCCGTAGCGGCGACCCCGGGAAGGCGGGCCCGAAACTCGCTTACTCCGCCGGAGAGCCGGAAGGTCCCGGCAATGGCCCAGTAGAGCAGCGGGGGCTTGGTGACGAAGGGCTCCCCCCGCAGGGTCGGCACGAGCCACCGGCCTTCCTCGTATACCTCGCGCCCCACCTCGGCGCGGCGACCCTCCCCGTGGATGCCCCAGAACCCCTGCCCCGGAAGGCCGCTGAGCAGGGCCGCGAGAAGCAACGCCACGAGGCCCGCAGAGCGAAGGTCGTATCGGCCGAGAAAGCGCCCAAACCGCTCCAACTCGGGTCGGGACGCGGGGTGGGTTTCGGCCTGGAGGGCACAGGGCGGCGCGGGTGGACCCGCGTTTCTTCGGGGCACCTCTTCGAGCGCAACGGGGTCGGCCGACGCCCCCGCGTCACGCGACCCCGGCACGGGGCTCTTCACTCTTCCACAGCATTAGGTTGCGCACGTAGACCACGAACCCGAAAGACTGGCCCACGACGAACACGGGGTCGCGCACATGGATCGCGTACACCAGCAGGAGCGCGCTGCCGGCCAGGGACAGGTACCAGAACGCCTTGGGCATGGTGCTGCGCCGTTTTCGCTCGCTCGCTACCCACTGCACGAGGAACCGTCCGGTGAAGAGGCCCTGGGCGCCGAGGCCGAGCACCAGCCAGGGGTCGACGGTCATCGGAGCTCCTCCCAGCGGTAGCCCAGGTGGCGCGTTTGCATCCAGTGCACCGCAAACAAGTCGAGCAGCGGGCCCACCAGCCGGTTCCAGAGGTGGTATTTGGCTCGGCCGTGGATCCGGGGCCGGTGGTGCACCGGCACCTGCACCACCCGGGCGCCCTCGAGTTTCAAGAGCGTGGGCAAGAAGCGATGGAGCCCCGTGAAGAGTTTGACCCGGTCGAGGTACTCCTTCCGGTACACCTTGAGGGAGCAGCCGGTGTCGATGATGTCTTCGCCGGTAGCCCGGTTGCGGATGGCGTTGGCGATCTTCGAGCTGGCGCGCTTGACGAAGCCGTCGCGCCGGTTCACCCGCACTCCGATCACCACGTCGGCCTTGTCCAGGTGGGCGAGCAGACGGGGCAGGTCGGCGGGGTCGTTCTGGAGGTCGGTGTCCAGGGTGGCGACGACGTCGCGGCGGGCAGCGCGGAACCCCGCGTCCATGGCCGCGGTGAGACCCCGGTTGCGATCCAGCGCGATCACCCGGATGCCGAGCTCGGGGTGGCGGGTGCGGGCGGCCAGGATCTCGGCTCGGGTGCCGTCGGTCGAGCCGTCGTCCACGAACAGGCACTCGACGGTCCACCGGGGGGCAATCTGGCGGACCACGGCCGCCAACTCGGCGGCCAGGAGAGCAATGTTGCCCTCTTCGTTGTAGGCGGGAAGGACGATGGAAAGGCCGTTCACGAATCCTCCGTGCCGCGCGGGCTCCCGAGGCCGTTCAGGCGTCGGGAGGATGCGGACGGAGCGGCATCCTAGGGAGGACGACGTGAAGATTTCGTGAAGATCGGGGCAGGGAGCCGCCCCCTTCCCAGCGGCTCGCCCGCGGTCCGAGAGGGACGGCTCCTCGTTCTACCTCAACCCCTCGGTAACGGCGGACTCCAACTCCAGGGGGTCCACCCTGCCCTCGTGGCTCCATACCACCCTGCCGTCCGCGCCGATGAGCACCAGGGCGGGGGTGCCGCTGACCCCGTAGGCTCCGGCGGCAGCGAATCTTCCGTTTCGCTTCTCGTCCATTGCCACGGGGAACGGAAGGTCCTGCAGCCTCGCGTATTGGGACACCGCCCGGGCCAGGGAGTCGCCGTCCAGGTTGACGGCGATCACGCGCAGACCCGGCGGGGGATACCGAACCGCCAGGTCTGCGAAATACGGCATCTCCTCCCGACAGGGCGGGCAGAAGAGCGACCAGAAGACGAGGAGCGCCGGCTCTCCGCTCTTCTCCCCCCGAAACGAGACCGGATTCCCCTCCGGGTCCGAAAGCTCGAAAGCTGGGGCCTTCGCACCGGCAGACAGGAGCTTCTCCGCGCCTGCAGCCGAAGCGTCGGGCGACGGGCACGGCTCGGCCCCCTCTCCGCACTCGTCCGCGGGAAGCAGACCCGGCAAGCCGTCGAGGGACAGGGGCACGGAGGTCGCCCACGCCACCGCGGCGAGGCACACGACGGTGGAGCTCAGGAGGGCGCAAAACACTCGTCGGATCATCACGCGTCTCCTCGCGAGATCACAGGCGCCGCAGGGAACGACCCGGCGCAGCACAAAACCCGCGGGCGGCCGGACCGCTGCGCATCCCCCCGCGCAGGCGGCCGCCTCCCCAAGGAAGGCAGTGTAAGCGAAAACGACAGCAGCGAGAAACGATTCGAAGTCCCCGAGCACGATCCGCCCATGCGAAACGCGGCCCGAGTGCCGCTCCGCCGGACCGGAGCGCGTTTCAGACCGGCTCCCTTCTTCCGGGGACGAGCAGCACCGGGCACGGCGCATTCCGGGCCACGTGCTGTGCCACGCTGCCCACGAAGAGCTCTTCGCCCCAGCCCCGGCCCCGGGTGCCCACCACGACCAGGGTGGCGGCCAGGCGCCGGGCGGCCTCGCAGATGGCGGGGCCGGCGTGGCCGAGTTCCAGCTCCTGCTGCACGGTCCGGGCGCCCGCTCTCCGCAGGTCCCTACCGAGGCTCTCCAGCCGCTCCCGGTCGGTGCGGTCGAACTCCTCCAGACGGTCGGCCAGGTAGGGGAAGATGCGGCGCCTCTCCTGCACGTGCATCGCCACCACCTCGGCGCCGGTGCGGGCGACGATCTCCCGGACCCGTTCGAGGGCGTGGGCGGCACAGCGGGAGAAGTCCGTGGCGAAGAGGAGCCGGCCGCCGAAAACCTGATCCAGGGGGCGACAGGTCTGGGCGTCGCCCCGGCACCCCAGCCCGAGGAGGGGAAACGCGGACTGGTGCAGGAGGGCGTCGGCAAGGGGGTGAACCAATGCCTCCGCGAAGAGGCCCGCCGAAAAGGACGAGACCGCGATCATCCCGATATTCTCGCGTTCGGCGACGTCGAGAATCACCGAGACCGGCTCCCCCTGAGGGGTGTGGATCTCCACCCGCAGCCCCAGGGCCTCGAGCTGTGCCTGCTGCTCGGCGAGGCCCGGCTGGGCCAGGCCCCGGAGCAGGCTCGCGGCCCGTCCAAAGGCCACGGGCGGAATCGCCTGAACCAGGTGCGCCGTCTCGACGCCGATGGCCGCCGCGCCGCTCAAACAGCGGGGAAAGCCGGGGGCGACGCCGAACAAGTCGGAGGGCAGCAGGATCGTCCGGAACATGGCTTGCTCCTGGGAGGCGGCAGCCCGGGCCGCGGGGTTCGGTGCAAGGGGTGCGGCAGGCTAGGGCTGCGGGCTTCCCTCCCCGGCGCCCCCGCCCCCCGAGCCGCCGCCGAAACAACACGACGCCAGCAGACACACGGCCAGGAGAACCACCGCCGCCCAGGTTGCCGCGCCCCACCGGCCCACGGTGTAGCCGAAGACCAGCGCGGTGAAGACCAGGACGAACATGCCGAGCACGGCGAGCCCCGACGATACGCGACAAATCTTGGACTGCCAGAAGCGCATGGGTCGCCTCCCTTCTCCGCCCGCTGCGGCGGAGCCACGCAACTCCCCCCGCCATGTCTCACGCCGCCAGAAACTCCGGCGGCACCTCGTAGCCCGCCTCCTCCAGGGCAAGACCTTCACGATCTCGTAGCGGTGGACCAGCGGCATAGGACCCTCCAGACGGCGGGGCAAGCCCCGCCCTACGCGGGGGCGATCCTCGCCATCGCTTCCATGACGGTGTCCACGTCTCCAGAGGTATTCTCCTGCCCCAGGCTGAAGCGGATCGACGCCCGGGCCTCGGCCGGGGGCACACCCATGGCGAGGAGCACGTGGGAGGGGCGGGTGTCGCCGGTGGTGCAGGCCGAACCCGTGCCCACGGCGATGCCGGCGTCGTCCAGCGCCAGCACCAGGGCTTCGGCCTCGCGCCCCGGAATCGACACGTTCAAGGTGTTCGGGAGCCCGCCCTCCCGGTCGCCGTGGGCCCGGACGCCCGGGACCGCCTCGCGAAGCCCCTCCCAGAGGCGGTCCCGCAGCGCCCGGATTCGTGCGCCGTCGGCCTCCACCCGAGACGAGGCCAGCTCGGCGGCAACCCCCAGGGCGTGGGCCAGAGGCACGGGCTCGGTGCCGGCCCGCAGCCCCCGCTCCTGGGTGCCCCCGACCAGGAGGGGCTGGAGCAGGGTTCCGGGCCGCACCCAGAGCGCCCCGATCCCGCGGGGGCCATAGAGCTTGTGGCCCGAGAGGCTCAGGAGGTCCACTCCCAGGGCCTCCACGTCCACTAGGATCTTACCGCACCCCTGCACGGCGTCGATGTGGACGGGGACCCCCGCCTCGCGGCAACGGGCCGCGATCTCGGCCACCGGGTTCACCGTACCCACCTCGTTGTTGGCCAGCAGCACCGAGACCAGCGCCGTGTCGGGCCGCAGTGCCTGGCCCACGTCCTCGGGATCGACCCGCCCCGCGCCGTCCACGGGCAGATAAGTGACCGCGACGCCCTCGGCCTCCAGGCGCGCGCAGGAGCGCAGCACGGCCTTGTGCTCGGCCATGGTGGTCACCAGGTGGCGCCGGGTCCGGCCCGGCTCCCTTTGGCTTGACCCCCACGCAGTGCCGTTTTACAGTTTCGCTAACGATACGAAATCAGTGGAACCGTAAGGAGACCCCTCATGGAGACGACGGTATCCTCCAAATACCAGGTGGTCATTCCGCGGCCGGTCCGGGAGGCGGCCGGGCTGCGCCCCCAGCAGAAGCTCCAGGTCTTCGAGAAAGGGGGCATCGTCTATCTGGTACCCGTACCCTCCCTGGAGGATCTGCGCGGCATCGCGAGAGGGATCGACCTCCGCGGCTACCGCGAGAAGACCGAGCGCCTCCCGTGATCCTCGTGGACTCGTGCGGTTGGCTCGAGGTCTTCACCGACGGTCCCGCCGCCGGCACCTACGCGAGTCTTCTGGCCCGTCCGGAGGAGCTGCTCGTACCCACGGTGGTGCTCTACGAGGTGTACAAGATCCTCGTGAGGACCGCGGGGGAGGAGACGGCCCTGCGTTGCTCCGGGTTCATGCAGCAAGCCCACATCGCACCGCTGGACGCTCCTCTGGCGCTCGAAGCCGCCGACCTCTCGATGAAGCAGCGCCTCGCCATGGCCGACGCCATCGTGTACGCAACCGCGGTACGGTACCGAGCCGAG
This sequence comes from Thermodesulfobacteriota bacterium, assembly GCA_040756475.1. Lineage (NCBI taxonomy): Bacteria > Pseudomonadati > Thermodesulfobacteriota > Thermodesulfobacteriota bacterium. The sequence continues at coordinate 10,335 of JBFLZB010000030.1, read as the reverse complement.
CTCGCCACCTCTGACTCCGACCTCGAAGGGCTGCCCGGGGTGCGCTTCATCGCCAAGTGAGCCCCCGCTCACCCCAGGAACTTCGCGATGTCGTCGGGCTTGAGCACCTTGCCCGCGGACTTGATCTGCCCGTCCACGGCAAGCGCGGGTGTGACCATCACCCCCCGCTTCATGATCTCTCCCAGGTCCTCGACCTTGCTCACCTCGGCCTTCGCGCCGCTCTTGGCCACGGCCTCCTTGGCCGCCTCATAGAGCTTGTTGCACTTCATGCAGCCGGTTCCGAGCACTTCGATCTTCATGGCGTGACACCTCCGGTGTTTGCTGTTGGCTGTTGGCAGTTGGGAGCGGCCGTCACACCCCGTTCCACAGGATGAACACGCCCACGAACGCGATGAGGACGCCAGCCGCCCTCTTGAACACCAGATTCGCCCGGCCCAGGCCCCGGGACTGGATCAGGTTCTTGGCCACCCCCATGCTCGTGCCCGCGACGACGATGAGCAGGCAGTGGCCCACGGCGTACGTCCACAGAAGGGCCAGGCCGTAGGCCAGGTTGCCCTTCGACGCGATGTAGGTGAGCACCACCACGAGGATCGGCGCGGCGCAGGGGGCCGAGACGAGTCCGAAGAGGAGCCCCAGGGTGAAGGCGCCGATCACGCCGGCGTGCTTGGGCCGGTACCGTGCAAGAGTCTCCGGCACGGAGAAGGTCCAGAGATCCCACAGGTGCGCGGCCATGGCCAGGCACACGAGCGCGATGACCCAGGGCCAGAAGCTCCCCACGTCGCCGAACAGGCGCCCCACCATCACGGCGATGAGCCCCATGGCGGTAAAGCTCACCGCCAGCCCGCAGACGAAGACCAGGGAGAAGCCAAACGACTTCCTCCAGCCCGAGATCCCCTCGTAGCCCCCCACGAAGCCGATCACGAGGGGAATCATGGCCAGCACGCAGGGATTGGAAGCCGTCAGCGCACCGCCCACGAAGACGGCGGCGAAGGCGAGCCAGGGATTGGTCTGGATGTAGGCCTGGGCATTTCCCAGGAAGGCTTCGAGGCCACCCATGTCATCCTCTCAGGGTCAGGTGAGGAAAGAGTGCTCCGAAGATCATGCCCGCGACGGTCGAGAGCAGGATTACGTAGGTCACGAAGACCGCGGTCTTCTTCGTCCCCAGCACCACGCGGATCACCAGCATGTTGGGGAGCGAGAGGGCCGGCCCCGCGAGCAGGAGCGCCAGCGCGGGGCCGCTGCCCATGCCGCTGCCCAGCAGACCCTGGAGGATCGGCACCTCGGTCAGGGTGGCGAAGTACATGAGCGCTCCGGCCACGGAGGCAAAGAGGTTCGCCCCCAGGGAGTTGCCGCCCACCAGTTTCGCGACCCACGCGCTCGGGATGAGCCCGGCGTCCCGCCCGGGCATGCCGAGGAGGAAGCCCGCGACCAGCACCCCCGCGAAGAGGAGCGGAAGGATCTGTTTGGCGAAGCCCCAGGTGGACTCCACCCACTCGGAGCGCTCGTCCCGGGAGAACCAGGCCCAGACCATGACGAGCGTGGCCAGGAGGCCGGCCCCCGAGAGGTACCACTTGACGTCGAAGACCGCCATGGCCCATCCCACGGGCTCCCGGGGCTCGCCCCAGGCGCCGAAGACCAGCACCGCCACCATGGCCAGCATGTAGGCGGCGTTCTTCCACAGGGGCCGGGCCGGCTCCTCCTCGGGGATCTCCGCGAACCCCGCCTGGCGCTCGGCCTCGGAGCGGCGAAAGGTAAGGGCCATGAGGAGCCCCACGGCTACCGCGAAGGCTACCGCCCCCACCGCCCGGGCGATCCCCAGCTCGGGCCCCAGAACCTTGGCGGTCATCACGATGGCGAGCACGTTGATGGCGGGCCCCGAGTAGAGGAACGCCGTGGCCGGCCCGATGCCGGCGCCTCGTCCGTAGATGCCGGCAAAGAGGGGGAGCACGGTGCACGAGCACACGGCGAGCACCGTGCCCGAGACCGACGCCACGGAGTAGGCGAGCACGCGGTTGGCCTTGGCGCCCAGATATTGGAGCACCGCCCCCTGGCTCACGAAGACCGCGATCGCTCCGGCGATGAAGAAGGCCGGGACCAGGCACGTGAGCACGTGGGCGCGGGCGTAGTCCTGGAGCATGAAGAAGGACTCGAGGATGGCCGACTGGACCCGGGCGTGCTCTACCGGCACGTAGTAGGCGGCCAGGAAGACGCCCACGATCAGGAGGAGCTTGTCCCGTTCCTTCATGGTCTGGACCCTCGATTCCCGAAGCCGGGGCGCCTCATTCGATGAGACCGAGCTGCCGGGCTTTGGCGAGCATGGGTTCCTTCTTCATCTGGCCCACGTTGCGGAAGACCTCTCTGCCCTGGGCGTCGAAGTACACCAGGGTGGGGATGAGGAGCACCTTGTAGACCTCTGCCAGCTCCTCTTCCTTGCCCACGTGGACGAACTTGAGCAGCACCCGGTCGCCGATGACCCCCTCGAGCTCGTCCATGGTCTTGGACTGCTCGATGCACTGGAGGCACCGGGTCATCCCGAAGTCCACGATCAGGGGCTTGCCCGCGGCGCGGGCTTCCTCTCCCAGGGGACCCTGAGCCGAGGCGGCCGCCGTTCCGGCCGCTGCAAGGACCACCGCCGCTGCGAGCAAGCGCACCCGCCGGATCACCATCTTCCTCGCTCCTCTCACGGCCGTCCCTGGCTCACGTCCAAGGCCTTTCGCTCCGACGCCTCCAGGGGTTTGAGCACCCGCTCCTTGAGGAAGCGCAGCGCCGCCTCGCCGTCTCGATCGGCCAGCAGCATGCGCAGCTCCCCGACCCCCTGCTCCGTCAGCGTCACCACATGCGTCATGGTCAAGGCTCCCTTTCCGAGAGGATCGCTTCGAGTCCGAGGGTACCCGCCAGGTCCTCGTCGAGCCCTCGGTGGACCGCCCGAACCCGGCCCGCTCGGTCGAGGAGCACCAGATACGGGATGGCCTTCACCCTTCCTCCTTCGCCGTCCCCACCCCCATCCCCCGCAGCACCTTCTCCACCTCCTCCAGGGGAAGATACCCCTCGTGGCGGAAGAACTCGGTGCCGTCGGGCAGCAGAAACACCTGGGTGGGAATGAGCCGGATCCGGTAGCGTCCCGCCTGGGAGGGGTCCTTGCGAACGTCGTGGAAGACGACCTGCACCTGCTCCGGGTGCCGGTCCCTCAGCGCCCGCATCACCGGCTTCATGGCCTCGCAGGGCTTGCAGCCCTCGCTGCCGAGCTCGACGAAGGTCACCCTCTGGCCGGGTTTCAGGGGCGCCGCCACGGCGTCGGGGAGAAGGACCGCAACCGAGGTCTCCGCCGCCAGATCGAGCCCGTAGCGCGTCCCCAGCCAGCCTGCAGCCGCGAGCCCCGCCAGGAAGAGAGCAGGTACCGCGAGCTTTCGCCATGACCGGGTCACTGCTTCTTTCCTCCGTCCTGGTGCGCCTGCCACGCGGCGTAGAGATCCTTCTCCAGGAAGAAGACGTCGAACCGTGCCACGGCCCGCCCCTCACCGTCTCGCAGGAAGACCACGGGCACGGCGAGCACCTTGAGCTCCCGCGCCGCCTTCGGGGTCTCGGCCAGGTCGACGTCTTCTCGACGGAACCCCCAGGGGTTTCCGTCGAGGAAGTTCAACACCTCCTGCTCCCCCGCCACGCACAGGCTCAGGACGCACTCGCACTCGTCGCTCTTGGTGACGAAGACGAGCGTAGGGGGGGTACCCGTGGCCGCCTGGGCAGCGGCCTGCGTGGCCCCCCAGGACGGCAGGAGCGCCCAGGTCATCCCCAGCACGATTCCCCACTTCGCCAGTGCATGGACCAATCCCACCATCCCCAAGCCCTCCCATTCATAACCTCTTGGTTATGTTCTTGACCAAAAAAAGTCTACACTGCCTCTCGCAGGCGACCGCGCTCCTCCCGCCGCACCATCTCGCCGACCAACTCCAGGATCTCGTACACCCGGGTATCCGTTACCCAGTAGAAGGTCATCGTGCCCTCCTGTCGGGAGTCCAGTATCCCCGCCTGCTTCAGCACGGCGAGGTGTTTGGAGGTGTTGGGCTGTGTACTCTCGATCCGAGGATAGATCCGGCAGACGCACTCCTCGCCCCGTCGCAGGATCTCGAGGATCGAGACGCGGATGGGGTGGCCGAGGGCCTTCAGGATTTCTGCCTTGCGGCTGGGTTGCTGGGAATCGGTCACGTGCGCCTCCGGCTCAATGATGCCGAAATGGTAATGAAACCTCTCGGCCGACGTCAAGGAAGACTTGAGACCGAGCGGTGCATCCCGGGGGGCCGCTCACACCCTGGTGTCCCGGCGGCCCGATGGCGAATCCTTGGGGCGGGGTCCGGGAGTCCTGGAGCAAGCCCCGTACCGCCTCGACCGAACCGCAGCAGCGAGACCGAAACCAGTGAGACTCGGCGCACCGGCTCCCTCGGAGACGCCCCCTCCGAACATCGCGGATTGCGGGGCGGAGCGCAAGGGCTCCCGGACCCCGCTCTCCACCCAGGCGGTGAATCGGGGCGAGGCCGCCTCCTTGACCGTCTGAGCGGCCTGTGTTAGTCACGTCGCAACCGGGGAATCTCGAACGATCCGCCTGTCGGCCCCGTTCCCGACAGGTTGAACCGAAGTAGATGGCGAGCTTCCATCAGGGGTCGCGCGGCGGCCGGGGGACCGGCCGGACCGCCCAATCGGTCGGAACAGAACCCCGGGAGTTCCTGGAGGCGCGTTTCCCCGGAGCGAGCCTGACGCGGGAGGCCGAGCCCATGGATTCCTTTGAAGTGATCGTGGTGGGTGCCGGGTTGGCCGGGCTTGCGGCGGCCTACACCCTGGCCGACGCGGGGGTCGAGGTCGTGGTGTTGGAGCGGGGAGACTATCCCGGCGCCAAGAACGTGTCCGGAGGGCGGCTGTACCTGAACCCGGTTCGCGGCTTGTTCCCGGACCTCTGGGAGGGGGCCCCGCTGGAGCGGGCCGTCGTGCACGAGGGGTTCTCGCTCGTGACGGAAGAGCGCTCGGTCACGATCCGCTACACGGGCGCGGAGCTCCGCGCGGAGCCCCACCAGAGCCACACCGTGCTGCGCTCCCGCTTCGACCGCTGGCTGGCCGAGCGAGCGGAGGAGAAGGGAGCGCTCATCCTGCCCCGGACCCGGGTCGACCGGCTCCTCCAGGAGGGGGCCAAGGTTACCGGCGTGGTCGCGGGGGGTGACGAGCTGGGTGCAAAGGTTGTGATCGCCTGCGACGGGGTCCTGTCCCTGATTTCGGAGAGCGCGGGTCTGCGGGCTCCGGTCTCGCCGCCGCATTGTGGGGTGGGGGTCAAGGAGGTCATCGAGCTCGATCCCGAGCGGATCAACGATCGCTTCGGGGTTGCAGACGGGGAGGGGGCGGCCCACCTCTACGTGGGAGAAGTGACCGGGGGCCGATTTGGGGGGGGCTTTGTCTACACGAACCGGGACAGCGTCAGCATCGGTCTCGTGCTCGGCCTCCAGAGCGCCTCGGAGGACGGCGGGTCTGAAGACCTGCCCACACTGCTCGACCGCTTCAAGGAGCGTCCCGAGGTGGCTCCGCTCCTGCGGGGCGGTCGCACCGTGGAGTACGGAGCACATCTCATCCCCGAGGGGGGACGAGAGGCCGTGGGTCGGTTGTCGGGCGACGGAATTCTGGTCGCGGGAGACGCGGCAGGGCTCGCGCTGAACCTGGGCGTGACGGTCCGGGGCATGGAGTATGCGCTGGCCTCGGGCCACTGGGCCGCCCGGGCCGTGTTGCAGGCAAGGGAGTCCGCCGATTTCGGCCGGGAGTCGCTGGCCGCCTACGACCGGATGCTCGCCGAGAGTTTCGTCGGGCAGGACCTGGACAGCTTCCGGGAGGGCCCGGCGGTGCGGGAGAACCCGCGCTGGTTCGGCCATTACCCCGACCTCGTCGGCAGCGTGTTCCGAGACCTCTACGCAATCCCCGACGGGCCCAAGATGCGCCTCTACCCCACCCTTCGAAAGCACCTCACCGTGGCCGAGCTCTGGGGTGTGTTCAAGGACTTGCGGGCGGCGAGGAAGCTATGAGCGACGCGAGGCGCCTGGCCGAGAAGCTGGGGCTCGACGTATTCAAGCCCGGCAAGCAGCCCCACATCCGAATCCGGCCGGGCCAGGAGAACGACCCCCGGTTGGGGAGGGCGATCCCGCTCTGCCCTGCCGGCCTCTACAGCCGCGACGACCAGGGGCGGGTCGCGCTGACGGTGGATGGCTGCCTGGAGTGCGGGACCTGCCGCGTGGTTTGCGGCACCGAGGTCCTGGAGTGGGCATATCCGGAGGGAGGGTGCGGCGTGCAGTTCCGCTTTGGCTGAAGACCGGGCCATGCCTCGGAGGGCCCGGAGGCCGGCCGAGGTTCCATGGGTATCTTGGGCCACATCGACGAGGAGGGCGACCATGCATTTTCACCTGACGGAAGAACAAGAGCTGATTCGAACCAACATGCGGGAGTTCACCGCAAAACATCTGGATCCGATTGCCGTCGAGATCGACGAGAACGAGCGCCACCCGACCGAAGTGTTCGAGGAGCTCGGAAAGGGAGGCTGGATGGGTATCCCGGTCTCCCAGGAATACGGCGGTGCGGGCTCCGACTACCTGACCCACATCGTGGCCCTGGAGGAGCTCTCCCGGTCGTGTGCCTCCACCGGCTTCACCATCTCCATCCACGTCGCCGTGGGTTGCATGCTGATCGAGCAGTTCGGAAACGAGGCGCAGAAGAGGAAATACCTCCCGCCCCTGGCCCAGGGCCGGCACCTGGGCGCCCTGGCGTTCACAGAGCCCGGCGCCGGCACGGACGTGATGGCGGCGACCACCACGGCCGTGAAAGACGGGGATGCGTACCGGATCGACGGGACCAAGACCTTCATCTCCAACGGCCCCCTGGCGGACACGTACCTCGTCTTCGCCTGGACCGACAAGGAGGCCGGGCGCAAGGGCATGAGCGCCTTCATCGTGCCGCGGGGCACCCCCGGGCTGACACCGGGACAGCCCTTTCACAAAATGGGGCTGCGCTCCTCCAAGACCTCCGAGGTGTTCCTGAAGGAGTGTCGGGTTCCCGCGGAGAACCTTCTCGGCAAGGAGGGAGATGGCCTGGCGATCGCCATGCGGGGTTTTGACCAGGGCCGGGTGGGAATTGCAGCCCAGGCGTTGGGCATCCTCCAGGCCGCCCTGGACGAGAGCGTGGGGTACTCCAAGCAGAGGGTGCAGTTCGCCAAAGCCATTGCCAAGCACCAGGCCATCTCCTGGATGATCTCCGATATGGCCACGGACCTCTCCGCCGCGCGGTTTCTCACCTACCACGCCGCCTGGCTGCTCGACCGGGGCCAGCCGTTCACCAAGGAAGCCTCCATGGCGAAGCTCTTCGCTTCGGAGAAGGCCATGCACCACACCGTGAAGGCGGTGCAGATCCACGGCGGCTACGGGTACATCAAGGGCCAGAAGGTGGAGAGGCTGATGCGCGACGCGAAGATCACCGAGATCTACGAAGGCACCTCGGAGGCCCAGCGGATGGTGATCTCCGGAAGCGTGCTGCGCTGACCTCGGGGCCCAGACCGCCCTCGGACGGAGGAAGGGGACCATGCCCACGATCGTGGCCTGTTTCAAATGGGTGATCGACGAGGCCTACATTCGGGCCGGCCCCTCCGGCGAAGTCGACCTCTCCTCGGTCAGCTGGAAGCTCAGCGACTATGACCGAAACGCCATCGAGGAGGCCGTCCGCCTGCGGGACGAGCACGGGGGCACCGTGATCGCCGCGACCGTGGGTGCACCCGGGGCCACCAAGGGGATCAAGGATGCCCTCTCGCGAGGTCCCGACCGCGCCTGTGTCGCCGCCGACGAGGGGTTTCGCGACCTGGAGCCCTCCCAGACGGCCGCGCTTCTGGCGGCGATGGTCTCCGGCCCCATCGGTGCTTACGACCTCGTTCTTTGCGGCGAGGGTTCCAGCGACCTCTATGCCCAACAGGTCGGCCCGCGTCTGGCCGAGAAGCTGGGCATCCCCTGCGTGTGCTTCGCCCAGAAGGTCTCCCTGGAAGGCAGGCGGGTGATCGTGGAGCGGCGGGTGGAAGAGGGGGTGGAGGTGCTGGAAGCGCCGCTGCCGGCCCTGGTCACCGTGCTGCCGGACATCAACTCTCCGAGGATCCCGGGTGTCCGTGACACCCTCATGGCGTCCAAGAAGCCGGTCGAGACCCTCTCGGCCGGCGACCTGCCGCCGGTGCCCGCGGCACGCACGGAAACGGTCGAGCTCCGGACGGCGCGGCTGGAGCGCACCTGCGAGAGGTTCGGCGCAGAGCCGGCAGAGATCGTCCGGTTCGTGGACGCGTTGCGCCGCAGGAACGTCCTGACGTAGGGAGGCGAAGAGCCCATGGCTGGCGTGTGGATCCTTGCGGAAGAACACAGAGAGGTCCTGGAATTGCTCCACGTCGGCCGAGGCATAGCCGACGGGCTGGGGACCAGCCTCTCGGCGTTGACCCTTCAGGCGCGGGAAGAGGCGGACGAGTGCATCGCCTGCGGCGCCGATGAGGTGCTGCTCCTTCCGCCCCTGGCGGAGGACCAGTCCCTCGACGCCTACGCTGGGGTGATCGCCGACGAGGCGCGGAAGGAGCAGCCGAGGGTTTTCCTCGTGGCGGGCACGAGCCGCGGCAGGGACCTGGCCGCCCGGGTGGCTGCTCGCCTGGATGCCGGGCTTTGCAGCCAGTGCACCGCCCTCGAGATCGATGACACCCGCGAAGGCATCCTCATGAAGCGCCTCATCTATGGGGGCGCAGCGGTCCAGAGCCTGCGGTGCACCACCCGGCCCGCGATGGCGACCATTCCCCCGCGGACGTTCGACCCGGCGCCGGCCCGGGAGGGGCGGACCGGGCAGGTCCGGCAGCTCCCGCATCCGCAGCCGTCCCCGGTTCGGATCGTGGAACGGCGCGTCCGGGAGCGGGAAACCCGAGACCTCGCCGACGCCCGGGTGGTCGTTGCCGTCGGAAGGGGCTTCGCGGCCGAGGACGACCTCGGGCTGGCCCGGGAGTTGGCCGAGGTGCTCGGCGGGGAGATCGGCTGCACCCGACCCCTTTCCGAGGAGATGCACTGGCTGCCGGACCAGGCGTGCATCGGGCTCTCGGGAGTGCAGGTGAAGCCAGAGCTGTACCTCGGGATCGGCATCTCGGGGCAGATCCAGCACCTCACCGGCGTCCGCGGCGCCAAGGTCATCGCCGCGGTCAACCAGGACGAGAACGCCCCCATCTTCGGTGCCGCCGACCTCGGTATGGTTGGCGACCTCTACCAGGTGCTGCCGGCCCTCGTCCGAGAGATGCGCAAGCAGTCGTGAGGCGGTGCAACCGTGGAAGAGCTGACCGACGCCCAGGTGGAAGAACTCCAGCGAGACCTCGTGGCACTGCGGCACGAACTCGAAGGCATCCTCGAAACCTCCAGGGAAGGGGCGCGACCCGTAGACCTGGACCTGCCCATCGGCCGAATCTCCCGAATCGACGCCCTCCAGCAGCAGCAGATGGCCCGGGCGAGCCTCGAAGCATTGGAGCTTCGCCTGCGCCAAGTCTCCGCGGCACTGGCCGCCTGCGAGTCCGGCGAGTACGGCACCTGCCGCAAGTGCGAAGAGCCTATCGCGTACAAGCGCCTCAAGGCCCGCCCCGAGACCCCCTTCTGCCTGGCCTGCCAGGCCCAGGCCGAGGCAAAGCGCTGAGCGCGGCACGGGAGGGGCCGCGACAGTACTGGTTCACCCGCCTGCCCTTCGATAGGGGAAATCATCCGGGACGGCGATGCTGAGCGATTTGACCTTCCGGTACAGCGTGCTCCTCGAAATGCCAAGCATCCGCGAAGCGCGGCTCATGTTGTGGCCCGATACCGCGATGGCGCGGGCAATCTTCTGTTCTTCCGTGTGGTGGAGCGACACCGCCCCGTCGCACCCGGTGGGGGGTTCCCGCCCCAAGAGGGGAGGTCCCAGGATGCGCTCCTGGACAAACGCCCCGGACGCTGGGAGACGTGCCTTGTATCCGATCACCGATTTCGGAAGATGCCGCGGCTCCAACATGTTCTCGTCCCGCGCCACATAGAAGGCCCTCCTGATCGAATTCTCCAGCTCTCTGACGTTTCCGGGCCAATCATACTTACACATGACGTCCAGCGCACCCTTGGACAAAATCTTGCGGCTGCCTTCGACCCCGTTCATCTTGGCCAGAAATGCTTCCGAAAGGGGCCTGATGTCTTCTTTACGAGCGCGCAATGGGGGTAGCTCGATACTGAAGACATTCAACCGGTAGTACAAGTCTGGCCTGAAGAAAGTTGAGGCTCCGAACTCTGGAGAAATGTCTTT
>JBFLZB010000029.1 GCA_040756475.1 Thermodesulfobacteriota bacterium | reverse complement strand
CCCCCCCGCTCCCCCTTGCCCGGCCCCCCCCCCCCCCCCCCCCCCCCCGCCCCCCCGGGCCGGACCGCCCGGCGGCTGCCCTGAAGGCGCAGGAGCGCCGGGCGCACGAACTCCTCGAAGCCCACCATGGCGCTCACCGGGTTGCCCGGGAGGCCGAACACCGGCACCCGCCCCTTCCAGCCGAAGACCACCGGTTTTCCGGGCTTCATGGCCACCTTCCAGAACCGCACCTCGACCCCCGAGGCGGCGAGCACGGGCCTCACGAAATCGTAGTCGCCCATGGAGACGCCTCCCGTGGTCAGGAGCGCGTCGGCGCCGGCCGCCCGTCCCAGCATTTCCCGCAGCCCTTCCGGATCGTCGCGGCCGATGCCCAGCACCACCGGCACCCCGCCGGCGTCGGCAACCTGGGCCGCGAGCCCGTAGGAGTTGGAGTTGTAGATCTTTCCCCCGTCGGCGGGGGCGTCCAGGTCCACGATCTCGTCCCCCGTGGCGAGGATCGCCACCCGGGGCCGCTGATACACGAGCACGAACGAGCGCCCCAGGCTGGCGAGCATGGCCACCTCGGGGGGCCGCACCGGCGTACCCCGGGGCAGCACCACCTCTCCCGCGCGCACGTCCTCCCCCGCGGGCCGGATGTTCGCCGTGCCCCCGGCCACCCGCTCCAACTGCACCCACTCCCCCTCGGCCCCGGTGTCTTCCACGGGAACCACCAGATCTGCCCCCGGCGGCACCGGCGCCCCGGTCATGATCTTCACCGCCTCCCCGGGCCCCAGGGGCTGCCGGTCGGGCGACCCCGCGGGAGCCTGACCCACCACCCGCAGCCGCGCCCCCTCCCGGGCGTCCTCCCGGCGGCAGGCGTACCCGTCCATGGCCGAGTTGTCCCGGGGCGGCAGGTCCCGTGCCGCCGCCACGTCCTCCGCCAGCACCCTCCCCCGGGCGTCCAGCAGCGACACCTTCTCGGGGGGAAGCGGCGAGAGCTCGCCGAGGATCGTTTCGATGGCTTGGGCCACGGAAATCATGCGTCGTTCCAACGGCCGGGCGGGGCACCCGGTCCGGCAGCGGGTGAGTGGGGGATCGTGCGTCGGGGATGCTAGCAACCGGCGCCGAAGAGCGTCAAGGAAAGGGGGGGCACCAGAATCCACCACCAAATCTTTGGGGCGGGGTCCGGGAGTCCTGGAGCGCAGCCCCGTACCGCCTCGACCGAACCGCAGCAACGAGGCCGAAAGCGGTGAGGCTCGGCGCGCCGGCTCCCTCGGCTACGCTGCCTCCGGACATCGCGGATTACGGGGCGGAGCGCAAGGGCTCCCGGACCCCGCTTGCCACCTAGGTGGTGGATCGTGGCGCAGCGGGGAGGCTTGCGCGGGGTCGTGTCGGGCTACTGCCGGCTTACGACCTTTCCCCCCAGCACCTGCTCGATCTGCCGCAGGGCCCACTGGTGGTCGATCATGAGGAGCGCACGGCGCATCTCACCACCCCTCCTCCCCCACCAGCGGGACGAAACGGCACCCCCCGAGGTTTTCTTCGCGGTAGCTGCCTCCCCTGCGGGTCACCCGCACCAGCTCCTGGTAGCCCCGGTCGCCCACGGGGATGACCAGTACGCCCCCGTCGGGGTCGAGCTGGGCCTTGAGGGCCCCGGGCACCCGCGGACCGCCCGCGGTGACGACGATGCCCCGGAAGGGCGCCTCGCCGGGGAGGCCCAGGGTGCCGTCGCCCTCGTGCACCCGCACCGCGCCGTACCCCAGGGCCGCCAGACGCCGGGCGGCCTCCCGGGCCAGGGCCGGCTCACGCTCCACCGTGTGCACCTCGCACCCCATCTCGGCCAGCACCGCAGCCTGGTATCCGGACCCGGTGCCCACCTCCAGCACCTTGCCGCCGGCGCCCAGGCCCAGGGCCTCGGTCATGAGGGCCACCATGTAGGGCTGGGAGATGGTCTGGCCCTGGCCGATGGGCAGGGGAGTGTCGTCGTAGGCCATGCCGCGCTGCCCCTCGGAGACGAAGGCGTGCCTCGGGACGCGGCCCATGGCCTCGAGCACCCGGGCATCCCGGATGCCCCGGGCCCGGAGCTGGCGACGCACCATCTCCCTTCGCAGGTCGTCCCAGGGGGGTTCGGCGATGGCGTTAAGGCTCACGGCGCCTCGGCACGTCCCGGCATGCCAGCCGGGGGAGGATGGGGCAATGAAGCGTGCAGCGTAGCGGCCGAAGGGGCCCTGTCAACGGATGTCCGCAGGGCAGGGAAGGTTGAGAGTCGGATCAATGGCGCAGGGTCTGGAGGACGTCCTTGGCGACGGTGCGCAGGGTCTCAAAGACGCCCAAGCCCTTGGGGGCGACGGCCTCGAACTCCCGCAGGCCCGGAGAGCCCAGGGCCCGCCGCAGCTCGGGAACGGGCAGGGCCCCTTCCACGTCGCGCTTGTTGTACTGGATGACCGTGGGGAGCTTGGACAGGGAGAGGCCGTAGGCACCGAGATTCTGGAGGAGCCCGTCCCAGGACTCGGCGTTGGCGTCGACCCGCAGCGCCTGGCTGTCGGCCACGAAGATGAGGCCGTCGACGCCCTTCAGGATGAGCTTCCTGCTGGCCTCGTAGAAGATCTGCCCGGGCACCGTGTAGAGGTGGAAGCGAACCTGGAAGCCGCCCACCGAGCCCAGGCTCATGGGCAGAAAATCGAAGAAGAGGGTCCGCTCGGTCTCGGTGGCGAGGCTGATGAGGCGGCCCTTGGCCCCCGTAGGCGCCTTGGCGTACAGGTAGCGGAGGTTGGTGGTCTTTCCCGAGAGGCCGGGCCCGTAGTACACGAGCTTGACGTTGATCTCCCGGGTCGAGTAGTTGACGAAGGCCATCGAGCCTCAGAAGGTGAAGAGATCGTCGATGTCTTTCTCGCTGATCTCACACAGGGGGTTGAGGTCGAGCCGGTCCACCACGCTCATCCTGCGGATGATCCGGTCCACCACCCCGTCGATGTCTTCGGCGGCCTTGCGCACCCGCAGCCGCACCAGCCCCAGGGAGGCCTCGTTGCCGAAGATCACCGCCAGGATGATCCGGTTGCCGATGAGGCTGATGTGGATGCTGTCGTTCTTGCCCTGGTGGAAGAGGATGGTGAAGTCCTTCTCCCCCACGAGCTGCGCCATGGTGGCGGTGGCGGCGATGTTGGAGGCCGCCAGCGAGCAGAAGCTCATGAGATCGAGCCCCCCGGTGTCGCCCCAGTCGACCACGAGCTGGCCCGCCGTGTCCATGAGCAGCACCGCCTTGGCCCGCGCCTCCCCGTGGACCCGGGAGAGGATCCTCCGCAGGGCCGAGTGCTCTTCCTCGTACACCACGAGCTGGGGAATGCCCTCCTTGAGGCTCACCGGGGCTCCTCCTCCCTGTCCAGGTCCAGGATGCGCTCCCCCGCCACGTAGGGCTTGGAGGCCAGCACCCGCACCCGCTCCAGGCGCTTGAGGATGTCGCGGATCCGCAGGGCGTTGTCCTGGATCAGCCGGCTCTTGTGCATCACGTCCTCGTCTTCGGCATGGCGCCGGGCCAGGGCCTCGGCACTCATGAGGATCGCCGCGAGGGGATTGTTCACCTCGTGGGAGATGCTGGCGATCACCTCCCGCAAGGTTCGCAGCCGCTCCGCCTGGGTGGCCTCCCCCTGCTGCCTGCGACGAGTGACGATCGAGCCCAGGCGGGCCCGAAGCTCCTGGATGTCGAAGGGCTTTACCAGATAGTCATCGGCCAGTGCCCGAACTTTCTTGACCTCGTCGGCTTCTCCCGCCGGTGCGGCGAGCACCATGACCGCAAGCCCACGGGTCGCCTGCGCCCCGGAGAGCCTCCCCAGGAACTCGGCCGCGCGCAGGTCGGGCAGCCCCTCGTCCAGCAGGATGACATCGGGCAGGAGCGACCGGGCCCGCTCGACCCCTTCCTCCCCGGTGAGAGCCGAGAACACCCGAAACCCGTAACCCTCCAGGTAAAGCTCCAGGAAACGCACCAGGGCGGGGTCGTCGTCGACCACCAGGACCCGGGCACCGGCCACCTCGGCGCCGGCCGACGGGCCCCGGATCACCACATCGACTGGATCCGCCGCTTCCCCGCTTCCGCTCACCCCGGCCCTCATCCCTCCCCCCGCACGCCGGTCACCCGGCAGTCGAGCTCTCCCCGGGAGAGCCTCACCTCCAGGGCCTCGTCGACGCGGCAGGACGCGGCGTCTCGAACCAGCCCCCCTGACCGGCGCCTCACCAAGGCGTATCCCCGTCCCAGCACAGCCAGGGGACTCAGGGCCCGCAGCTCCCCCTCCCGCTGGAGTATCTCCCGCCGGCGCAGCGCCAACGCACCGTCGGGCCAGGCCTGGAGGCGCTCCTCCAGGCGACCCAGCCGCTCGCGGCCCGCACCCAGGCAGCGCTCGGGGGCAAGCCGCGCCAGCCGGGTCTCGGCCGCGGCCACCCGTGCCCGGGTGCGCAACACCCGGCGCACGAGGGCTGCCTCCAGGGCCTCGGCCCTCCGATCCAGGGCGATGCGCAGCCGCGCGACCCGGGCCGCGGGAGACCGGAGCGCCGGGTCGAGGCGCTCCACCTCCCGACGCCACTGCCCGAGCCGGCGCAGGACGGCGCTGCCGAGGCGCTCCCCGGCGCTTCGGACCTGGTCGCCCCATCGGGCCCACTCGCGCACGGCGAGCTCGGCGGCCGCCGAAGGGGTGGGCGCCCGCAGGTCCGCCGCGAAGTCCACCAGGGTGACATCGATCTCGTGGCCCACCGCGGCGATGACCGGCACCGGGCAAGCCGCCACCGCCCGCACCAGGGCCTCCTCGTTGAACGCCGAGAGATCCTCCGCACTTCCGCCTCCGCGGCCCAGCACGATCACCTCCACCTCGGGGTGGGACGCGGCCAGGGCCAGCGCCGCCCGCAGCGCGGCGGCCGCCCCCTCGCCCTGCACCGCCGCCGGGGCCAGGTAGACCGAGACACCCGGGGCCCTGCGCCGCAGCACCTGGAGCACGTCGCGAAGGGCTGCCCCCGTGGGCGAGGTCACCACCCCGACGGCCCGGGGCAGCGGGGGGAGCGGCCGCTTGCGCTCCGGCGCGAAGAGCCCCTCGGCCGCGAGCCGGCGCTTGAGGGCCTCGAGCTCTAGGCGGGCCAGGCCCTCCCCCAGGGGCTCCAGGTCCTCGACCACGAGCTGCACGTCCCCCCGGGCCTCATAGAGGGTGAGCCGCCCCCGGGCCAGCACCCGGGCCCCGTCCTCCAGCTCGAGGCGCAGCAGGCGCACCACGGCGCGAAAACACACGGCGCGTAGCTGCGCCCGCTCGTCGCTCAGGGTGAAATAGGCGTGGCCCGACGAGGGCACGCGCAGGTTGGTCACCTCCCCCTCGACCCACACCGACGCAAACCCGGCCTCCAGGGCCTGGCGCGCCCGGGCCACCAGGTCGCCCACCGTGAGGATCTCGCCCGGCTCCGGGCGCCACGGGGCGCTACCCACGCAGCAACTCCCCCAATCCCTCGGTCCGCCCCAGGAAGTCCTTGAGGCGGCGCTTCACGTCGGCCTCGAGCTGGCGCACCCGCTCCCGCGAGACCCCGAACTCCTCGCCCAGCTCCCGCAGGGTCACGGGCTCCTCGGCCAGGAGCCTGCGGTCGAAGATGGCGCGCTCGCGATCCTCCAGCCCTTCTCGGAACTGGGCAAACTGGGTCCGCACCAGGGCCCGGAGCTCCCGGTTGGCGAGCCGCTCGCTCACGTCCTCGCCCAGGTCGGCCACGAACTCCAGGCGGCTCGCCTCCGAGTCGGCGTCCACCGGGGCGTCGAGGGAGACGTCGGACCCCGACAGGCGCTTCTCCATCTCCACCACCTCGTCCTCGCGCACGTTGAGGCGGGCGGCGATGAGCTTGGGCTCGGGCCGGAACCCCTCGGCCTCGAGCTCCCGCCTGGCCTTCTTGAGGTTGAAGAAGAGGCGGCGCTGGTTCTGGGTCGTCCCCACCTTCACCAAAGACCAGTTGTTGAGGACGTAGCGGATGATGTACGCGCGAATCCACCAGGCCGCGTACGAGGAAAGCTTGACCCCCCGGTAGGGATCGAACTTCTCCACCGCCCGCATGAGCCCGATGTTGCCCTCCTGGATCAGGTCCATGAGGTTCGAGAAGTTGCGGCGAAACTCGTAGGCGATCTTTACCACCAGCCGCAGGTTGGCCAGCACCAGCGTGTAGGCCGCCCGCAGGTCCCCGTCCTCCTGGAGCTTGCGGGCCAGGCGGACCTCTTCCTCCTGAGTGATCAGGGGGTAGCGGCTCACCTCGGCCATGTACTGCTGCAACGGCCCGCTCTCCACCAGATCGGTGGAGGGCATGGCCCCAAGGTCCTCTTCTTCGAAGTAGCCGTGCCCCCGGTCCTCGCTCTGCGCGAAGCCCCCTTCTGGCTCCTCGGGGTCGAGGATCTCGGGCTCCACGACCTCGGAGACTTCCTCGCCTCCGGGAGGCGAAGGCTCCCGGAGAACCGGGGCCGGCAGATCGTCGCGCTCGTCCAAGGGCATGGTTCGGGATCGGGGGCACCCCCAGGGGAACCGCTCTGCGCCCTCCGGGGGGGCGAATCCGGAAGGCGCCGATGCTTCGCGGCGAGCCCGCCTTGCCCCAGGACCGATGCGGGCAAGACGGCATACGCGCGCCCAAGCTGGAAACAGGCATCCTACGAGATGAATAGGGGGATTGCAATTGTCGGAGACCCCTACGTTCTCAAGTCTGGGATCATCGGGGCGTCACCAGGTGCTCCCGGAGGTCGGGTTCCTCGACTACGCGCAGGGGCCCCTGGACGTGGGGTGGTTCGCGGCCGGGGCCGGCGGCGAAACGAAGCGGGCGTAACCGGCCGGCCGCTCTCTATCCGAAGGACAACGAGAAGCGAGTGTAGGAGCCTGCTCCCGCAGGCGACTTGCCGCGCCAGCGGCAGGGAGAAGGGTCGGCCTTCGGCCGACATCGCCAGCAGGAGCTGGCGCCTACAGAGGAACCGGACCGGATCCGCGCTCGACCGGTTACGCCCAAACGAAACGAGGCCGCTCCGGCGACGCGGCGCCAGGGACGGCCTCGGCTCCCCACGGATTGTCTCGCACCCCCGCCCATCGTTGCCCTCCCCGCTCGACCTTTGGCCCTTCTACCCCACCCCCCGGGCGGGGGCCAAGACGGCCCCTGGGACCGCGTTCGGACGGGAGGGCGCAGGGCACGCAAGCGAAAATGCGAGACTCCTCTTGCCCCCTCTTCCCAGAGCGCCTTGTCCGGAGCTTGAGGTGGCGGGTGACCGGTTCCAAGCTCCCGGATGTCGGTCGGGTCGGAGTCAGCCGGCCAGAGAGCGCGCCGCCTCGGCCTCGAAGAGCGCCCGGAGCTCGCCGGCCAGGGGGACGGCCCGACCGGTTTCGCTCGAGACGATGACGAAGGTCACGTCGGCCTGGGCCACCACGGTGTCGGTGCCCCGAAGGCGCACCACCTGGTGCACGACGCCGCTTCGGTTTCCAAGGGCCTTGAGGCCGGTGTCGATCTCCAGCACCTCGCCGAGGGCGGCGGGCCGGCGGTAGTCGATGTTGATGTTCACGACGGAAAACCCCAGGCCCCGGGCCAGCAGCGCCCCCAGGTCGGCGCGGCCCTCGAGCCACTGCCAGCGGCCTTCTTCGAGGAACTCGAGATACCGGGCGTTGTTGACGTGCCCGTAGAGGTCCAGGTGGTAGCCCCGCACCGTGATCTCGGTGCGCCGGGTGCCGTGCTCTCCCATGACTCTTCTCCTCGTCGTCCGGTCTTCGAGATTCCTGCTCCGCCCCCCACCCTGCCCTCTCCCCCGGGGGGGGTGAGGGGATGGCGGGCCCCCATGGTATCTCGATGCATAAGTTCGCGTGGCGAATGTATTCGTTCCCTGCCAACGCCGTGCGCGGCTCGCTCGTCAGCGGTTTCGCACACGCACTTGTGGTTTGGGGTACTAGGCTCTCCCCCGGCGCCGGTGGTAGAGTGCGCGCCTTCCCCCAGCCGGCCCCGGGCCGCAGGAACGCCGTGGACCCCCTGACCCTGCCCGTCGCCCTCGCCCTCTTCGCCGCCGCGGCATTCGCGGGGTGCATCGACGCCATCGCGGGGGGCGGGGGGCTCATTACGCTGCCGGCGCTGCTCGCGGCGGGGCTGAGCCCCGCCCAGGCCCTGGGCACGAACAAGCTCCAGAGCAGCTTCGGCAGCTTCTCCGCCGCCTGGAACTTCGTCCGCCGCGGGCGGGTGGACCTGCGCCAGATGGCCGGGTGCGCGGCGTGCACGTTCGCGGGTGCGGCGCTGGGCTCGGCGGTGGTGCAGAGGCTCCGGGCGGACTTCCTCTCGGGGCTCCTCCCCTTTCTTCTGGTGGGGATCGCCGCCTACTTCCTCTTCTCGCCCCGGGTGGGCGAGGTGGACTCCCACCGGCGCATGGGGCTGCGCACCTTCTCGGCCACGGCCGGCTTCGGCATCGGGTTCTATGACGGGTTCTTCGGGCCGGGCACGGGGTCCTTCCTGGCGCTGGCCTTCGTGGGCCTCCTGGGGTTCAACCTGGCCAAGGCCACGGCCCACGCCAAGCTCCTCAACTTCGCGAGCAACCTCGCCTCGCTCCTGGTCTTCCTGGCGGGGGGCGAGATCGTGTGGGCCGCGGGGCTGGTGATGGCGGCGGGCCAGTTCGCCGGGGCGCGCCTGGGGTCGAACCTGGTGATGGACCGGGGCGCCCGCCTGGTGCGCCCGGTCCTGGTCGCCGTGTCGCTGGCGCTCACCGCGCGGCTCCTCCTGACCGACGACGCGGGCCTGGTGCGGGCCGCCTGGGGCCGGGTCGCGGGGCTCCTGGGGGGAGGCTAGGCGCAGGGACCCACTGCGGTTCTCCGTCGGCCGGCCGGTTTCGGGCCGATCAAGACGGGCACGGGACCGGCGCACCGGGTGGGAAAGCCCCCGGGGGTGCCGGGAGCCGTCCAGGTCAGGCGGAGCCCGCGCCCTCGCCGGCTTCGCCTTCTGCCTGAAGGCGCTCGATCACGCGCCGGAGCTCGGCGGAAAGCTTTGCGAACAGGGCGGGAGCCTCGGCCAGGTCACCGCTCTCGCCGTGCCGCTCCAACTGTTCCGCCCAGCGGGCCGCCTCGGCCGCCCGGAGAATCACCAGCGAGCCCCGCAGCCGATGTGCCTGGGCAGCCGCGCCGGAAGCGTCTCCCCGCTCCAGGCAGGCGCCGATCTCGCGTAGCTGCTCGGGAGCGCCGGCGCAAAACTGGGCCAAGATCGCTCGAAAGGCCCTTCCGCCGCCTCCGAGCTGGTTCCGCAGCGCGGTGACGTCCACCGGCGAAGGCTCCCCCTCCGGGGCCCACCGCGTCACCTTCTCCCGGAGGATCTCGAGGGAAACCGGCTTGGCGACGTAGTCGTCCATGCCGGCCTCCAGGCACCGCTGCCGATCGCCCTCCATGGCGTGGGCGGTCAGGCCCACGATGGGCACCCGGCACCCCCCTTCCCGGAGGAGGCGGGTGGCCTCGAAGCCGTCCATCTCGGGCATCTGGACGTCCATGAAGACGAGCTGGAAGGTCTCGGCCGCGAACGCCTCGAGCGCCTCCCGGCCGTCGGCCGCACAGGCCACTTCGGCACCCAGCTTCCCGAGGAGCGCCTCCGCGAGCATCCGGTTCACCGGGTTGTCCTCGACCACCAGGATCCGGGGCCGAGCGCCTCCGGCGGCTCGGGGAAGGGCGCGCTCCCCGGGCGCCGGGAGCGCAGCGGGCTCGGCCGGAGCGGTCCGGCTCTCCACCGCCAGGGGCACGTCGAAATAAAAGGTGCTTCCCTCCCCCGGCCGACTCTCGACCCATAGCTTCCCGCCCATCTGCTGCGCGAGGCGCCGGGAGAGGCTGAGGCCGATCCCCGTGCCCCCGCGAGACCGGCTGGGGGAGCCGTCGACCTGCCGGAAGGGCTCGAAGATCGTTTCGAGTTCGCTCGCCGGGATCCCGATGCCCGTGTCCCGTACCGAGAAGCGAAGCCACACGGAGCCCTCCCAAGCCGCGCCCGGCATCGGCTCGGCGCGCAGGACCACTTCTCCCCGGTCGGTGAACCGGACGGCGTTGCCGACCAGGTTGAGGAGCACCTGCCGCACCCTGCCGGGATCACCCACGAGGACGGGAGGCAGGGCCGGGTCCACCCGGCTCACCAGCTCGATCCCCTTCTGTCGGGCCTGCACGCGCAGGAGCTGGGCCGCCCCCTCCACGAGCCCGGAGAGGCTGAAGGCGGTCCTGGCGATCTCCAGGAACCCCGCCTCGATCTTCGAGAGGTCGAGCACGTCGTTGATCACCGCCAGGAGCGCGTCGGCCGAGGCGTGGATCATTTCGGCGTACCGGCGCTGCTGCCCCGTAAGCTCGGTGTCGAGGAGCAGGCCCGCCATGCCCAGGATCCCGTTCATCGGCGTGCGGATCTCGTGGCTCATGTTGGCCAGGAACTGGCTCTTCGCCTCCGAGGCGGCATCCGCCGCCTGCTTGGCCACGGCGAGCTCCTCGCGCTGCCTCTGGTAGGTCTGCGCCGCCCGGCGGCTGGCCAGGAAGGCCAGAAGAAGCCCCAGGCCCGCGATCGTCCCCCCGGTCACCACCCCGACGACCCAGGCCCTCTCGCGCAGGGGAGCGTAGGCTTCCTCCCGGTCCATCTTCGCGACGAGGAACCAGGGAGAATCGGGGACGGCTCGGGTCACGGCCAGCACCGGGACGCCCCGGTAGTCGACCCCCTCCATGGGCCCCTCTTCGCCTCGGGCCGCCCGCGCCGCCGGAAGGAGGGCCTCGCCCAGGGGAAGCGAGAAGGCCAGCGCCGTCGCCTTGGCGTGCCGGAGCTCGTTGAGGAAGACGACCTCGTCGCCGCGCCGCTCGACCAGCAACGTCTCCGCGGTCCGGCTCGGAACCGGCCACCTTTGCAGGAACGGGTAGAGAAAGCCGTTGGGATCGACCTCTAGCACGAACACCCCCAGCCCGGCCCCCCCGCCCCCGTCGGGATCGGGGGCCGGCACAAGGATGCTCAAGGTCACCTCCGCCTCCGGTCCCGCCCGGGACAGCC
The DNA here is from genome assembly GCA_040756475.1 of Thermodesulfobacteriota bacterium. Lineage (NCBI taxonomy): Bacteria > Pseudomonadati > Thermodesulfobacteriota > Thermodesulfobacteriota bacterium. Next base: position 22,449 of record JBFLZB010000029.1, on the reverse strand, counting down.
TCGTCAGCTCAGGCTGCTCTTCCCCCGACAGCGTTCCCGCCCGCTCCCGAAGGCCCGGCCCCGGCCGGGCGCCGGCAGGCTCGGCCATCTGCAGCCCGCCCCCGGGGTCCAGAAAGAAGATCGCCCGGTAGTCGTAGCTCTCGCGCAGAGTGCGCAGCCACCGGGCCACGTCGGCGTGCAGGCGCCCGTCCGAGGGCTCGGAGAGACGCCCGCCCACCGCCCGCAGAAACAGGGGATTCCCGGTGAGCACCCTGGCATCCGCCAGCCGCTCCCTGCGCCAGGATGCGAGCTCGCCGGCCTTGAGGTCGGCCACGGCCGAGAGCTCGGCGAAACGGTTCTCCGCGATCCTCGCCCGGTAGTGGAGGTGGTAGGAGACCCCCACGACCCCGATGCCGGCCGCCACCAGGGCGAACACCCACCGGAACGGAAAGGAGAAGGGAGCGGCTCCGCTCACGGCAGGACCCCTCCCGGGGGGGCGCCCCAAACCAGCGGAAGGCACACGGGGACCTGTCCGGGCGACTCGGCCCCCGGGTGCGGACCCCGCCGTTGGATCGGGTGTACCCTTTCGGCCGGGCTCCCTCATGACGTCACCCCCGAGAAGCGGTTCCCCCCCTCTCCCTCGATCAAGATCGGTATCGGTATCGGGGTCCGGGTCGATTTCGATTTCGATTTCGATGGGGACGGCGCATCCCGTCCCGACCCGGGTTGTGCCGCCCGCGGACCGTGCAGGTCCGAGACGGCTCGGGGCGCGCCTACGGGAGCTCCCGCCCCCGGCGAAAGGCCCGGAGATTCAGGTCGAGGTGCCCGGCCTTTACACTTTGCACAATGGCTTTTTCCCAAGCATCCATGGGCAGCTCCAACGCTGTAGACATGGCTCCAAGGAGTAGCAGGTTGACCGCCCGGTGGTCCCCCAGGGCCCGGGCTTCGGCCACGGCGTCGGCGTACACCAGGCGCGGGAAGACCCGCTGGAGGCGCGCCTGCGCGTCCGCCGGGTAGGCGGCCTGGCCCGAGGAGACCGTGGCGGGGACGATCACCTGGGAGGAGACCACGGCGAGCCCGTCGGGGGCCAGGAGCTGGTGGTAGCGCAGGGCCTCGATGCTCTCCAGGGCCCCCAGCACCCGGGCGGTGCCCGGCTCCACCAGCGGGCTCCACACCCGGGAGCCGTAGCGCACCTGGGCGATGACCGAGCCGCCCCGCTGGGCCATGCCGTGGACCTCGTTGGTCTTGACGTCGAACCCGGCGGCAATGGCGGCCCGGGCGGCGATCTCGCTTGCCAGGAGCACCCCCTGCCCTCCCACCCCCACCAGCACCAGGCTCGTCACCGGCTGCTCAGCCATGGCCGCCCTCCTCCCCTTCCGTCCGCACGGCGTCGAGTTTGCAGACCTGCCCGCACATCCCGCACCCCAGGCACAGGAGCTCGTTGATCCGCACCGCTTCGGCGTCGCTCTCGATGGCCGGGCACCCGAGCTTGACGCAGCTCCCGCACTGGACGCAGGCCTCGGGGTCGATGCGCCGGGGCGGACCCAGCCGGCTCCGGGTGTGCAGCGGGCACGGGGCCCGGGAGACCACCAGCGACGGCTCGGGCGCCTCCACCTCGGCCTTGAGGGCCGCCGCGGTGGCCTTGAGGTCGTAGGGGTCCACGGTGACGACCCGGCGGATGCCGCAGGCCCGCCCCAGGGCCTCGATGGAAACCTCTCCGGTGGGCTCCCCCATGAGGGTGCGGCCCGTGCCCGGGTGGTCCTGGTGGCCGGTCATGGCGGTGGTGCGGTTGTCCACCACGATGATCGTGGAGCCGCCCCGGTTGTAGGCGATGTCGAGCAGCCCCGTGATGCCCGAGTGGAAGAAGGTGGAGTCCCCCACGATGCCGACCACCTTTCGGGGCTCCCCCGCCCGGTCCATGCCGTGGGCCATGGTGACCCCGGCCCCCATGCACAGGATCGTGTCGGTGCGGTTGAGGGGCGGGAACACCCCCAGGCTGTAGCACCCGATGTCGCCGGTGACCACCACGTCGAGCTTGCCCAGGCCGTGGAAGACGCCCCGGTGGGGGCACCCGGGGCAGAGCACCGGGGGGCGGCCCGGCAGGTCCGCGGCCTCGGGGGCCAGGGGCACCGATGCGGCGGCGGGGTCGCGCCCCTCGAGCCGGGCCCGGGTCTCCCGCAGGCGGGCGGCGGAGAGCTCGCCGATCCGGGCCACCACGTCCTTGCCCCGGCAGAGGACCCCCAGGGCCTTTACGTGCTCCTCCACGATGTCGTCGAGCTCCTCCACCACGAGCACCTGCTCGACCCCCGCGGCAAACTCCTGCAGGAGCGCGTCCGGAAAGGGGTAGCACCAGGAGAGCTTGAGCACCGAGGCCTCGGGAAAGACCTCCTTCACATACCCGTAGGCCACCCCCACCGCAACGATGCCGAGCCGCCGGTCGGCCCATTCCAAGCGGTTGGCGGAAGAGCGGCTGGCCTCCTCGGCGAGCCGGCCCAGGCGCTCCTCCACCTTGACCCGCATCTTGCGGCCCCAGATGGGGATGGGCACGTACCGGGGAGGGTCGCGCTCGAAGGCGACGGCGGGCGGGGTCCGGCGCTCCCCGCGGGTCACGAGCCCCCGGGAGTGGCTCACCCGGGTGGTGGTGCGCAGGATCACCGGGGTCTCGAAGCGCTCGGACACCTCGAAGGCCAGGGCCACCAGCTCCTTGGCCTCGCCGGAGTCGGCCGGCTCGAAGACCGGGATCTTGGCGAACCGGGCGTAGTGGCGGGTGTCTTGCTCGTTCTGGGAGGAGTGCTGGCCCGGGTCGTCGGCCACGCACGCCACGAAGCCGCCCCGGGTGCCGATGTAGGATAGCGTCATGAGGGGGTCGGCAGCCACGTTGAGGCCCACGTGCTTCATGGTGCAGGCGGCCCGGGCCCCGGCCAGGGCGGCCCCGGCCGCCACCTCGAAGGCCACCTTCTCGTTGGGGCTCCACTCGCAGTAGACCTCGTCCTTGTAGCGGCTGAGGGCTTCGAGGATCTCGGTGGAGGGGGTGCCCGGGTAGCCCGCCGCCACGGTGACGCCGGCCTCGTACAGGCCCCGGGCCAGGGCCTCGTTGCCGGAAAGGAGCTCGCTCATGGGGCCTCCGGTGGGAAACAGGAAAGTTGACTTGTCTTGTAGCAGTCTCGAGCCGCCCCCGGCAAGGGCGGGCCGCACCCCAAATCCACCGCCTCTTCTTGGGGCGGGTTCGGGGAGCCCCGGACCGTAGCCGCGCCCCGCAACGACCGAGGGGCCCGACCCTCCCTGCGGGGACGACGCTCGTCGCACCGGGTCCCCCGGGGCTGCCTCCTCAAACTGTCGCGGATTGCGCGGCGAAGGGGAGGGGCTCCCCGAACCCGCTCTCCGCTCACCCGTAGATCCGCGACACCGGCGCAACCCAGGGCTCGGCTCCCGCGGTTGAAATCGAGCGCGTTTGATCGTAGCCTTGGCGCACCCGCGACCGAGGACCCATCGATGCGCCGCCTCTTCTCCCTCGCCTTCTCCCTCCTTCTGCCCCTCCCCTTCCTGTGGGGCTGCGCAGGCCTCGTGAGCTCGGCCACCGGCCGGCTCGCAGGCAACGTCTCCTCGGCCATCCTGAACCAGGACGACGCGGCGACGGTGCGGGACGGAGCCCCGGCCTACCTCCTCATGATCGACGGGCTCATCGAGGGGGAGCCCGAGAGCGAGAGCCTGCTCTTGGCCGGCGCCCGCCTCTACGGGGCCTATGCTGCTGCCTTCGTGGACGACCCGGACCGGGTGCGCCGGCTCGCTGGAAAGGCGCGAGACTACGGACTGCGCGCCCTGTGCCTGCGCCGGCCCGAGCTCTGCGCCGCGGCGGCCGCCCCCTTCGACGACTTCGTGGGCCGGCTCGCCGACGCCGGGCGCGCCGACATGCCCGCCCTCTACGGCTTCGCGGCAGCCTGGGCCGGGTGGGTGCAGGCCAACCCGGACGACTGGACGGCGGTGGCCGACCTGCCCAAGGTGGAGGCGGCCATGGCCCGGGTGGCAGCCCTGGACGAGGCCTACGACCGGGGAGGCGCGCACCTCTACCTCGGGGTGCTCGCCACCCTGCGCCCCGAGAGCCTGGGCGGCAGGCCCGAGGAAGGCCGGCGCCACTTCGAGCGGGCCGACGCCCTGGCCCAGGGCCGAAACCTCATGGCCAAGGTGCTCTTCGCCCGGCACTACGCCCGCCTGGTGTTCGACCGGGAGCTCCACGACCGGCTCCTCGGCGAGGTGTTGGACGCCGAACCCCGGGTGCCGGGCCTCACCCTCTCCAACGTCCTCGCCCGGGAGCAGGCCCGCGAGCTCCTGGCCGGGGCCGAGGACTACTTCTGACCTGGAGGGAGCCCCCCATGCCCCCGCTACGCCTCTCCCGCGCCGCCGCGGCCGCGCTCGTTTTCGCCCTTGGGGCCCTGGTCGCCCCCCTGGCTCTGGCCCCGCCGGCAGCCGCACAGAAGCAGACCCTCAAGATCGCCACCCTGGCCCCGGAAGGGACCTCCTGGATGCAGGAGCTGCGCAAGGGCGCCGAGGAGGTGGCCGCCGCCACCCAGGGGCGGGTGGAGATCCGGTTCTACCCGGGGGCGGTGATGGGCAACGACAAGACCGTGCTCCGGAAGATCCGGGCCGGCCAGCTCCAGGGCGGCGCCTTCACGGGCGGGAGCCTCGACGAGGTGTACCGCGACACGGCCATCTACGGCCTGCCGTTCCTCTTCCGCTCCTACGACGAGGTGGACTACGTGCGGGAGAGGGTGGACCCCCTGCTCAAGGAAGGCCTCGCCCGGGGGGGCATGGTGGCCCTGGGCATCAGCGAGGGCGGCTTCGCCCACGTTCTGTCCGGGAGCCCCGTGCGCAAGGTGGAGGACCTCCGGGGCAAGAAGATGTGGGTTCCCGAGGGAGACGTGGTGAGCCAGGTGACCCTCGAAGTGGCGGGCATCTCCCCCGTGCCCCTGCCCCTGGCCGACGTCTACACCGGGCTCCAGACCCGCCTCGTGGACACCGTGGCCACCACCTCGGCGGCGGCCATCGCGTTCCAGTGGCACACCCGGGTCAAGTACTTCACCGACGTGCCCCTCCTGTACCTGGTCGGCGTGGTGGCGGTGGACCAGAAGGCCCTGGACCGGCTCCGCCCCGAAGACCGGGCCGCCGTGCTGGAAAAGATGGGCGCGGCGCTGGCCCGGCTCGACGTCTTGAACCGCCAGGGCAACGCCGGCGCCCGGGAGGCGCTTCGCCAGCAGGGCATCGCCTTCGTGGGCCCCGAGTCGCCCGAAGAGCTGGCCCGCTGGCGGGGGATCGCGGTCGAAGCCCTGGAGCGGCTTCGGGCCCGGCAGGCCTACACCCCGGAGACCCTCGAGGTCATCCGGGGCCACCTGGAGGCCTATCGCGCCGCCCGGCCGGCGCAGGGCGGCCGGGATGGCTGAGCGGCTCGCGGCCGGCGCCGCCTTCTGGCTCCGGCTCCTGCGGTACACCGAGGACGCGCTCCTGGGGCTCCTCCTGGCCGTCATGGTCCTCCTGGCCGGCGGCCAGATCCTGCTGCGGAACGTCTTCGAGACCGGCCTCTTCTGGGCGGACCCCCTCCTGCGGGCCCTGGTGCTGTGGGTCGGGCTCCTGGGTGCGGTGGTGGCCAGCCGGGAGGACCGGCACATCGCCATCGACTTCGCCTCCCGCCTCCTGCCCGCCCACCTGAAGGGCTGGACCCGTCCCGTCACGAGCCTCTTCACCGCGGGGGTCTCGGCGGTGGTCGCCTACCACGCCGTGCGCTTCGTCGCCTCGGACTACGCCGCCGGCACCACCGCGTTCGGCGGGCTCCCGGCCTGGGCGGTGGAGGCGGTGGTCCCCCTGGCGTTTGCCCTCATCTCCCTGCGCTACGGCGTCCTGTGCGCGGTGCAGGTTCGGCGCGCCGCGCAGGGAGGGCGCGGGGGGAAGCCCCCCGGGACGCCCCTCCGGAAGCCCGAATGATCGTCGCCGGCCTCCTGCTGCTGGGCGCGGCCCTCCTGGGGGCGCCTCTCTTCGCGGTGATCGCGGGGGGCGCCCTCCTGGGTTTTTCCCGGGCGGGGGTGGACCTCTCGGTGGTGGCCATCGAGATCTACCGCCTGGCGGAGATGCCAGTGTTGCTCGCCATCCCGCTCTTCACCTTCGCCGGATACCTCCTGGGGGAGAGCCAGGCGCCCCGCCGCCTCGTGCGGATCACCAACGCGCTGCTCGGCTGGCTCCCCGGGGGGCTCGCCATGGTCGCCCTCGTGGCGTGCGCCCTCTTTACGGCCTTTACGGGGGCCTCGGGGGTGACCATCGTGGCGCTGGGCTCGCTCCTCTACCCGGCCCTGCGGGAGGCGGGCTACCCGGAGCGCTTCAGCCTGGGGCTGGTGACCACCTCCGGGAGTCTGGGGCTCCTGTTTGCCCCGTCGCTTCCCCTCATCCTCTACGGGGTGGTGGCCCAGCAACTGGGAGTGGGAACCCCGGTGCGGATCGACGACCTCTTTCGGGCGGGTCTCTTGCCCGGGCTCCTGATGCTGGCGCTCCTCTCGGGGTGGAGCGCGTGGGTCGGGCGCAACCGGGACCGCCCGCCCCAGAAGTTTTCGTGGCGCGAGGCCCTGGCGAGCCTGCGGGATTCCGCCTGGGAGATCCCCCTGCCGCTTCTCGTCCTGGGGGGCATCTACAGCGGGACCTTCGCGGTCTCGGAGGCGGCGGCGGTCACCGCGCTGTACGTGCTGGTGGTGGAGGTGGGGATCCGCCGGGAGATTCCCCTCGCCCGGCTCCCCGCCGTGATGCGCGAGTCGATGGTGCTGGTGGGGGGGGTGCTCCTGATTCTGGGGGCGTCGCTGGCGAGCACCAACTACATGATCGACGCCGAGGTGCCCACGCGGCTCTTCGAGGCGATCCGCGCCCACGTGGACAGCCGGCTGGCGTTTCTCGTGCTCCTGAACCTCTTCCTCCTGGTGCTCGGCACCATGCTCGACATCTTCTCCGCCCTGGTGATCGTGATCCCCATCATCCTGCCGGTGGCCCTGGGGTACGACATCCACCCCGTGCACCTGGGGATCGTCTTCCTCGCCAACATGCAGATCGGCTACTTCACCCCGCCCGTGGGGATGAACCTCTTCATCGCGAGCTACCGCTTCGAAAAGCCCGTCCTCGAGCTCTACCGGGCCACCCTGCCCTTCTTCTTCCTGCTGCTCGCGGCGATCCTCGTCCTCACCTACTGGCCCTGGCTGAGCCTCGTGCTCCTGGGCCTGGGCTGACCGAGCCGAGCGCCCCCGCCCGGCAGCGTGCCGGCCCCGGGGGCGCCCGTACCCCGGCTCTCTTCCCGACAGCCGCACCGGCCGCCGTCCCGGACCTCGTAGTCGATCGCCCGGCCCCGGCCGTCGAGCTCGATCCGGCAGCACGCCAGCAACCTCTCCTTCAGGAGGGCCCGGCCCCGCTGGACGCGCGACTTCCCCCCGGAAAGGGACAGGCCCAGCCGCTGGGCGATCTCCTTCTGGGGCCTTCCCCGGAGCTCGGACAAAACCACGGCCTCGCGATAGGCGGGGGGGAGGCTCTCCACCATGGGGATCAGGCAGGCGCCGATGTCCCGGCGAGCCTGCTCGTCGTCCTCGGCGCTCGGTGCCGCGAGCTCCGCCGGCAGAGCCTCCTCCGGCCTCCAGGCGCGGTAGTGATCCACGATGGCGTTTCGCGCGATCCGAAAGAGCCACCCCCCGAGCTTCTCCCGGGAGCGCAGGTCCCCGAGCTTCTCCTGGGTCTTCAGGAACACGTCCTGCACGATGTCTTGCGCCGTCGCCGGGTCGCGCACCCGCCGGGCCACGAAACCGGCGAGCCGCGCGTGGTACTCTCGCCAGATCGGTTCGATGTCCATGGGCCCTTCCTACGGTTTCACCGCCTCGATGGTCGCCGAGGTGATGGAGTCCTCGATCTTCCTCCCGGGCAGCCAAGCCTCCACGAGCGCCCGGCTCTCGGCCCGCGGTGTGACGCGGATGCTCTCGAACCCCGCCTCCGCCAGGAGGCGCGTCACCTCGTCCACCGTGGAGGCTCCCGCGACGCAGCCCGTGAGCAGACCCACGTCCTCCCGCAGGGCCGGGGGAAGCTCGGCCAGGGCCACGATGTCCGACACCGCCAGTCTCCCCCCGTTTCGGAGGACGCGGAAGGCCTCTCGAAAGACCTTGTCCTTTTCGGGAGAGAGGTTGATGACGCAGTTGGAGAGGATGACGTCCACCGAGGCGTCGGCCACCGGCAGGGCCTCGATCTCGCCCAGGCGAAACTCCACGTTGGCGGCCTTCGCCTGGCGCGCGTTGGCCCGGGCCTTCGCCACCATCTCGGGCGTCATGTCTACGCCGATCACCCGGCCGCCCGCCCCGACGGCCCGGGCCGCGAGGAAGCAGTCGAAACCCGCCCCGCTCCCCAGATCCAGGACGGTCTCGCCGGCCTTGAGCCCGGCGATGGCGTGGGGATTGCCGCAGCCCAGCCCCAGGTTGCTCTCCGGCGGCGCGGCATGGACGTCCTCGGCCGAATACCCGAGGACCGCCGCGACTTCCGGCGCCGTCGGTGCAGCAGGAGCGGTCCGGGGCGCGCAGCACGCAACGGCCCCCCCCGGCGCGCACCCGCACCCGGCACCCACACCCGCCGCCTGGGCCACCTTCCCGTAGTTCTCCCTCACCGCCTTGCGAATTTCTTCGTTTCCCAGGGTACGCATGATCTGTCTCCTCCAGGGTTAGGTGCTTGGTTCTCGCACTCTGGAAGACGCAGACCGAGGGAAAAGGACGCAGCCGATCCTCGGGTGATGGGGGTGGGGGGACACGTTGGATCCTAGTTCACTGCTGGTCGCACGACGACGGTGGGAAACCTCGCCCGCGCGTAGCGGCCATTTGCCGCGCAGGAGGGGCAGGGCCCAAGCCGGACTGGCGCGAGGACGCCCTTTTCACGTGAGTTTCGGTGCGGTCCGACGCCGTGCGGGGTCGCTGGCCTCCGGGTGCGTCCGGCCCCGGAATCGGTCGGTCGAACCGGCACCCGGCCTCAGAGCGTGTGAATCCATCTGCTGCGCGGCCGGATGGCTGCGTTGCCGGCTCGCTCGCTCCTCGCCCATCTACTTGACATGTCCCGTCGTTCACTCGCCGGCGCCTTGCACTGCGGCCTGCTCGCAACGATTACTTCACACGCTCTCACTCCCCCGGGTCGGCGGCGCTGGCCTGCACCATCTTGCTGAATTCCTTCAGCGAGGAAACCTTGTAGGACATCTGGAGGCGCACCCGGAAGGTGATCAGGGCGCCGGTCATCTTCACGTCCATGCGCACGACCTCCCCCACCCGCAACTCGCGCATCCCAATGGCCTTGGCATCGTCGATGGCCTGCCGGGTCGCGTCTTCCCAGGACTTGGTGCTCGTTCCGACCAGTTCGATGAATTGATAGGAGCTCATGGCGCGCCTCCGCTTCCCAATGGGTTGGCGAGTTGATCTGTGCCGCTGGTTCTACCCGATCCCGAACTCCGCTGCAAGCAGGGGCCCCCGCCTGGATCCACCGTCCGGGCGGAGAGGCGCCGTTCACCCCCGGGGGAGGAGAGGCCACCTCGGCCAGCAGAGCTTGCGCTTGCCCAGGCGACCTGGCCTCGTCGCCTCCGGGAAAGCGAGCTACCTCCTCCCTCCGAACAAGGACCCCAGGAGGCCCCTCACGACCTGGCGGCCCACCTGGCTGCCCACGGCCCGTACGGCGCTCTTGGCGAAGGCTTCCGCGAAGCTGTCTCTTCCCCTGGCTGCCTTGGGGGGTGCGGCGGGCCGCGTGGAAGGGGCCGCGGCGGGGAGCTCGCCCTGCGCCGTTTTCGCGCGGCGCTCCAGTACCTCGTAGGCCGAGTCGCGGTCCACGCTGCGCTCGTAGTGGCCGTAGAGGGTCGAGCTGCGGATGATCTCGGCGCGCTCCGCGTCGGACAGCGGGGTGAGGCAGCTCCGGGGCGGATACACGAGCGCCCGGTCCACGGGCACGGGAGTGCCTTTCTCGTCGAGGAACGAGATCAGGGCTTCCCCCACCCCGAGCTGGGTGATGGCACCCGCCACGTCGAGGCCCGGCCTGGGGCGGAACGTCTCGGCGGCGGCCTTGACCGCCCTCTGCTCCCGGGGGCTGAAGGCCCGCAGGGCATGCTGCACCCGGTTTCCGAGCTGGCCGAGCACCTCGTCGGGGACGTCGAGGGGGTTCTGGGTGCAGAAGTACACTCCCACGCCCTTGGACCGGATGAGTCGGGCCACCTGCTCGATCTTCTGCCGCAGGGCCGGGGGGGCTTCGTCGAAGAGCAGGTGGGCCTCGTCGAAGACGAAGACGATCCGGGGCTTTTCGGGATCGCCCACCTCGGGCAGGGCCTCGAAGAGCTCCGAGAGGAGCCAGAGGAGGAAGGTGGCATACAGTTTGGGGGTCTGCATGAGCCGCTGGGCTGCCAGGAGGTGGATCACGCCCCGGCCCCGGGCGTCGGTCTGGAGCAGGTCGAAGAGGTCGAGCGCCGGCTCGCCGAAGAACCGCGCTCCCCCCTGCTCCTCCAAGGCCAGGAGGCCTCGCTGGATCGCCCCGACGCTCGCCGCGGAGACGTTGCCGTACCGCGTGCGCAGCTCCGACGCCCGCTCCCCCACGAGGGCCACCAGGGCCCGCAGATCCTTGAGATCCAGCAGGAGCAGGCCCTCGTCGTCGGCCATTCGGAACGCGACGGTCAGCACGCCCTCCTGGGTCTCGTTCAAGTTGAGGAGCCGGGCCAGGAGCAGCGGCCCCATCTCCGAAACCGTGGTGCGCACGGGGTGCCCCCGCTCGCCGAAGAGGTCCCAGAACATCACGGGGAAGCCTTCGTAGGCGAAGCCGCCGAGCCCCAGCTCCCGGACCCGTGTCTCCACCTTGGGGTTGTCCCCGCCCGCCCGGGCGAGCCCCGACAGGTCGCCCTTCACGTCGGCAAGGAATACCGGCACCCCGAGGGCACTGCATCCCTCGGCCAGCACGCGCACGGTCACGGTCTTCCCCGTGCCGGTGGCCCCGGCCACCAGGCCGTGCCGGTTCATCATCCGCGGCAGGAGGAGCGCCTCCTGCGTGCCGCGCGCCAGGGTCAGGGGGGAGAGGGAGAACGACATGGTCACCTCCGGGTCGGGGGTTTGCCGTGCTTCGTCTAGCGCAGGGGCCCGGCACCGTCAAGACGCGCCCCACCCGGACCCCGCGACCGCCGCTGCGGCCGGCCGGATACCGACCGAATCCCGTCCCTTCAGTACGCCCCCCGTCCCTCCAGGGCCCGACCCAGGGTCAGGGCGTCGGCGTACTCCAGGTCTCCGCCCATGGGAACGCCGCGGGCGATGCGGGTCACCTTGGCGCCCAGGGGGGTGAGGGCCTGCTTGATGTAGAGGGCTGTGGCGTCGCCCTCCACGTCGGGGTTGGTGGCCAGGATCACCTCTTCCACCCCCTGCTCCCGCACCCGGTCGAGGAGCTCCCGGATGTGCAGGTCCCCCGGGCCCACCCCTTCCATGGGGGAGAGGTGGCCGCCCAGCACGTGGTACTGGCCGAAGTAGGAACGCGTGCGCTCCACGGCCATGAGACTCGCCTGGTCCTCCACCACGCAGAGCAGGCGCCGGTTGCGCCGCGGCGAGGTACAGACCTCGCAGGGATCGGCCTCGGTGAGCTGGAAGCACACGGAGCACGGGCGGATCTTCTCCACCACGTCGGTGAGCGCCCGGGCCAGGGCGGCGGCATTTTCCGGGGGCGCCCGCAAGACGTGGAGGGCGAACCGCACGGCGGTCTTCTCGCCCACCCCGGGCAGCTTCTGGAGCTCCCGAAGGAGACGTGCGATGGGGGGTGGAAACATGGGGCATGCCTCTGCGAGCGAAGGGTTCGGGCAGAAAGGTAACCGAATCCGTCCGGGCGGTCCACGCAATCCCCCAACCAGTTGCCAGGAAGCCCAGGAACAGGCACCTCATCTCGGGGCGGGATCCGGGAGCCCCGGAGCCTGGCCCCGTATCGCATCGACCGATCCGCCACAACTTGGGAACAGCGGTGAAGCCGGGCGCACCGGTTTCGCGAAAGGTCCTTCGTCCAACTGGCGCGAATTGCGGGCGAAGCGCAGGGGCTCCCGGATCCCGCTCACCACCCAGGTGGCGGTGCCCGGTGAGGTCCCGGCATCTTGCATCCCCAGGGGATTTGCCGGAGACTCGCTCCCCGCACCCCTACCCTCCGGGAGCCGTCTGCGTGGACCAACCCCTCTTGCGCTGGATCGCGGACCGCATCGCGGAGCGGGGCCCCGTGCCGTTCGCCACCTTCATGGAGTGGGCCCTGTACCACCCGGAGCACGGCTACTACAGCTCGGGCCGGGTGCGGGTGGGGGACGACCGGGGCGACTTCACCACGGCGCCCCACCTGACGGGGCTCTTCGCCCGCTGCCTCGCCCGCTTCGTACGGCGGGTGGACCAGGCGCTGGGGCAGCCGGATCCCTTCGTGCTGGCGGAAGGCGGGCCCGGGGAGGGGCGTCTGGCCCGGGACCTCCTGGACTGCCTCCGGGAGACCGCTCCCCACCTGTACCGCCGCCTGCGCTACGCCCCCGATGAGGCGAGCCCGGCGCTGCGGGAGCGCCAGGCCCTCCTGTGGGCCCCCCACCGGGACCGGCTCTCCCCGTGGCCGCCCCCGGCCCCGGTGCAGGGGATCTACCTCTCCAACGAGCTCCTGGACGCCTTTCCGGTGCACCGGCTGGTTCGCCGGCAAGAAGCTCTCCTCGAGATCCACGTGGCGCTGGAAGAGGCAGGCAAGAACCCACAGGAGACCCCCCGCCTGCGCGAGGTCCTCCTGCCTCCGAGCCGGCCCGAGCTCGCGGCCCGGTGGGCTCGCTGGGAGGCGGGGGGAGTGGCGCTTCCAGAGGGGTGCGAGGCGGAGGTGAACCTCCAGGCGAGGAGCTGGCTCGCCGGGGTGAGCTCCGCCCTGGCCCGAGGAGTGGTCCTCACCATCGACTACGGAGACGAGGCCGCGCGCCTCTATGGTCCCCGCCGCCCCCGGGGCACCGCGCTGGCCTACCGGGCCCATCGCGCCGTGGTGGACCTCCTGGAGGACCCCGGAGGGCAGGACCTCACCGCCCACGTGGACTTCACGTCCTTGCGCCGCGACGGTGAGGAGCTCGGCCTGGAGGCCGCCCCCTTGCTTCACCTGAGGGACTTCCTCTTCGCCTCGGGGCTCCTGGAGGACCTGGAGGCACTCGAACGAGACGGGCTCGACGAGACGGCCGCGTGGGAGGCCCGACGGGCCGCGGCCCCGCTACTCCTCCCCGGTCAAGGAATGGGCGAAGCCTTCCAGGTGCTGGTGCAGGCGCGCGGCGTGGGGCTCTCGGCCCTGCCCCTGGACCCCGCCGCCTCGCGCTCCGGAGCCTCCCGGGCCGGCGTCTGATCCGCCGCCGCTTCGGGGCTCCCCTCCCCCCACAGGCGCATCAGGTGCACCGCCAGCTCGGGCAGGGGCAGCAGGCGGTCCACGCACCCGGTGGCCGCGGCCTGCTTGGGCATGCCGTAGATCGCGGCGGTCTCTTCCGACTCGGCCAGGACCTCTCCGCCTGCCTCCTTGACCCTGCGCACCCCCTGGGAACCGTCCCTGCCCATCCCCGTGAGCACCACGGCGGTGAGGCGGGGACCGAACGCCTGGGCCGCGCTCTCGAAGAGCCGGTCCACGCTCGGGGCGCAGTTCTCGCCCACGGCCGGGACGAGGTCCAGGAAGGCGGCGTCCCCCTCTCCCCGCACGACCAGGTGGCTTCCGCCCGGCGCCACCAGCACCTCACCCGGGCACACCGGGTCTCCCGCCTCCGCCTCCCGGACGGTGACCGACAGCAGGGTGTCCAGGCGGCGGGCGAAGGCCTCGGTGAAGCCGGCGGGCATGTGCTGGGCCACCAGCACTGCCGCCCGAGGGGACCGGGGAAGACCGCTCAGGAAGTACTGGAGTGTGGGCGGGCCGCCCGAGGAGGAGCCGATCACCACCACCGGGAAGCCCCGCCGGAGAGACACGCCAAGCGAGCTCCCCTCCGCGGCGATCCACCCGGCCTCCCCCGGGGCGGAAGCGGCGGTGGGCAGCCAGAGTTGCCGCAGCTTCAGTCGAAGCTCGGCGGCAATGACCTCCAGATCCCGATAGGGATTCTCGGGCTTCGACACGAACCCCGAGGCCCCCAGCTCCAGGGCACGCTCCACGTTGCACAGGTCCGCGTGGGAGCTCACCACCAGCACGGGAGCCGCGCAGCGGCGCCGGAAGAGGCGCAGGAAGGTGAATCCGTCCATGACGGGCATTTCGAGGTCGAGGGTGACGAGGTCGGGTGGAGACTTCAGGGCACTTTGAAGGGCCACCTGGCCGTTGGCCACACCCTGGACGCAGCCCACGAGGGGATCGGCCTCGAGGACGCGCCGCAGGACCTGGCGGGCATAGGGGCTGTCGTCCACCACCAGGACGCGCGCCCCCGCCCCCACTGGTGCCGTGCCGCCCTCCATCACCCGGCCCCGCCCCCGCCGGCGCGCGGTGCGGCCCGGGCGCCCAGCGCTCCGGCTCCCTCCTGCAGTTCGGCACAGAGCGCCTCCAGGGCGCGCATGCCGTCCTCCTGCCCGCCGTTCTCCTCGCGAAGGCGCGTCAGGTGCTCCTGGATCGCCCCCGCGTCCTCGCGCCCCGCCCGAAGCGCGGCGAGCTCGGCCTTGAGATTGTGGTCCACCGCTGCGATGGCCTCGGAAAGGTAGCGGCTCACCTCGGCCTGCTCCGCGGTGGCGATCCGCACGTGGCCGGTGAGGGTGCGCATCTCCTCCGCGCCCGCGCGCACCTTCTCTCCCGTGACCCGGTGCTCCTGGGCCGCGTTGCGGATGTGGCCCACCAGGGCGGCCACCTGCTGCACCGACGTCATCACCCGCTCGCTGTCCCGCGTCTGCTGCTCCGTCGCGCGCAGGATGCTCTGGGACCGATCGTGGGAGAGGCGGGCCGTGGCCAGGATGCGCTCGAGGGCGTGCCCCGCCCGCTCCGCGAGCACCACGCTCCCGGCGGTGGCTTCCTCCCCCTTGGCCGTCGCCTGGGCGGCGGCCTCCATGCGCTGGCCGATGCCCCGGTTGAGCCGCGCGATCTCGCCGGTGCTGGCCGCGGTGCGGTCCGAGAGGTTCTTGATCTCGTGGGCCACCACGGCGAAGCTCTTGCCGTGCTCGCCCGCCTGGGCCGCGATGATGGCCGCGTTGAGGGCCAGGAGCTTGGTGCGGTCGTTGATCTCGTTGATGATCTTCACCACCCCGCCGATGGCCTGGGAGGCTTCCGCCAGATCCCCCATGGCCCGGGCGGTCTCCTGGATGGCGGCGTAGGAGGCGTGGATGCCCTCCAGGGTCTCCTGCACGGCCGCGCTCCCCTCCCCGGCCGCCTCCCCCAGCCGGCCGCTCAACTGCACGCCCTCGCGGGCGCTTTGCTCGATCTCGCGCGTGGAGTCGCCGATCTGGGCCACGGCGTTGGCGGTGGCATCCGTTTCGCCGGCCAGGACCTCCACCCGATCTCCCACCTCCACCACCGACGCGACCATCTGGTCCACCGAGGCCGCGGTGGTGGCCACATGCTGGGCGAGATAGTCCGAGCTTCGGGCCACCTCTTCGACGCTGGCGGAGAGCTCGATGAGGCTGGCGGAGTTGTCGCTGGTGGAGGACGCAATCGCGGTCAGGTTCGCTCCCATCGCGCCAAGCGAGCGGTCGAGCTCGCCCGCCGCCCCCCGGATGGTCCCCACGCACTCTCCCACGCGAGCCGCCCCCCGGCGCAGTTGCCCCAGGGCCCCCGCACCCTGGGAGCTGCGGGAGCGCAGGCGCTCGGCGAGCTCTCGCTGGTCGCCGCACCGTCTGCGTTCCTCGGCGCTCTCCCCTTCGAGCGCCCCCGCCACGCGCGCCACCTCATCTCCGGTGCCCCTCGGGAGGGGGCCGGGCGGCTTCCCCCGCCCCAAGGCCTCGGCCCTGAGCCGCAGGGCATCCAGGGGCCGCACGACCCACGCCGAGAGACTCCGGGCGGCGATCCCCAGCACGCGACTTCGGAGGGTCTTCACCGCGACTCTCGGCAGGAGGTCCGCACGCTTTGGGCAAACCGCAGCAGCCGCTCGCAGGCCCTCTGACGGGCCTCGGCAGCGGGCCGCCGCGCCTCGAAGCGCAGGATGGCCTGCCGCAGGCGCCCTGCGAGCCGCACCTGCTCGTCGAGACCGTTTCCGAGGCGTTCTGCCGCCGAAGCCAGCTCGCGGGCCTGCTCCCGAAGCGCTGCCCGGCCGGGGTCGACGGGCGCCGGCCCCCGGCGCGGCCCCTGGCGGGGCCCTGCCGCCTCGACCCTTCGGGCCACGTCCCGCGTGCGCACCGCTGCCGCCTCGGCCGCCGACACGAGGGCCCCGATCCCCGCCACCGACGACCGGAGGGACTCCAGGGGTTCGTCGAGGCCCCCGGCCACCCCTCCCACCGCCGCGAACCCGGCCTCGAGCTTCGCCGCCCCCGCTTCGATGAGGGAGACGGCCCGGACCGACTCGCTCTGGAGCGCCGCGATGACGCCTCCGATCTCCTTGGTCGACTCGGCCGTGCGCTCCGCCAGGTCGCGGATCTCCTCGGCCACCACCCCGAACCCCCGCCCGTGCTCTCCGGCCTGGGCGGCGATGATGGCGGCGTTGAGGGCGAGCAGGTTGGTCTGCTCGGTGACATCTTCGATTACGGTCAGGATCGCCCCGATGGCGCCAATCCTCTCCCCGAGGCGCTGCACGGCTCCCACGGCCTCGTTGGAGCCCGCCGTAAAGCGGGCCAGCCCCTCCAGGCCCAGGCGCAGCTGCGCCTGCTGTCTCTCGGCGCCGGAGAGGGCATGGCGGGCGCGCTCACCCGCCCCGGCCCCTTGGGTCGCGAGGGCGTCCACGGCTTCCAGCGACTCCTCCAGCAGCCGCACCGCCGTCTGCCATGGGCCGTTGGGGTCGGCCGCCGCCTCCGGGCTCGGCTCGCCCCCTGCTCCCGCTCCCGCCACCCCCTCCGCCACGGCGCGCCCCGCCGCCGCCAGGCCGTGCAGCTCGCTTCGCGCCTCCGAGAGGTGGGCCTCCACGTCGGCGGCGGCCGCCGTGAGCTCGGCCACCCCTTCGTCCTCCGGCTCTCCCGCGGCGCGCTCTTCGGCCAGGACCTCCTGGGCCCGCTCGCCGAGGGCGGCTCGGAACGCGGCGGCTTCGCTCCCAAACCGGTCCGCCCGGGCCCGGGCCTCTTCCAGCTCCCGCCCCGCTTCCTGGGCTCGTGCCCGGGCCGCCGCAAGGCGCTCTTCCACGCGAACCGCCAGGGGGACGGCGGCATCGGCCGGCTTCCCTTGGAGGACCCCGTCGATGTTTGCCTCCCACCGGGCTGCCGCCTCTGCGAGCCGCCGCTCCTGCCGCCGCAGGAACCAGAACCCTGCCCCGGCCCCCGCCGCAGCGGCCGCCGGGACACCCAGGAGGGAACCCCACAGCGTGCCCAAGAGCGCCGCGCCCGCGGCCAGCGCCCCGCACCCGAGCCATCCCACCCATCGGCGCGCCCCCGGACTCACGGCACACCGCCCGGGGCCGAGGGAGCGTGGTCGGCAAAGAACGGGGGCAGGCGCACCAGGAGGACGACCTGGTCCTCCCCGGGCTCCAGCGGACGGCGAAACGCGGCGACCACGGCGGCCTCCCCGGGGGGAGTTCCCGAGACGGGAGTGAGCTCGTCGGCATCCACCAACATCACGTCCACCACCTGGTCGACCCGGAGCGCAGCCTTCTGTCCCCGGGCCCGCACCACCACCAGGCGGCTGTCCTCGGTCTCCTCCGCAGCGTCCTGCCCCAGCAGTACGCGGTGCAGGTTGTAGACCGTGACGAGCTCGCCCCGCAGGTTGAGCACCCCCGCAAGGTGGGCCGGAGCACCGGGGACGGCGGTGACGGCGTGGGAGCGCAGCAGTTCCCGGATACACCCGATGTCGACCGCAAAGTAGCGCTCCCCAAGGCGAAAGCACAGCAGTTGGAGGGCCGGTGCGCTCATGGGGGGGGCAGCTCGAAGTCGCAGAGGCGCTGTGCGTCGAGCAGCGCCACCAGATTGCCCAGACGGTCGTACCCGAGCCACGCGAGAAAGCGCGGGTCCACCCCCGCCGCGACGCAGGGCTTCTCCAACTCCTCCCGTCGGAACCGCAGCACTCCCTGGACCCGGTCGATGCGGCAGCCCATCCTCTCCTCGCCGTCCTTGAGGACCAGGATGCGGGCACCCCGGGAGGACTCCTCCTCGGGAAGGCCGAGCCTTCTCGCCAGCCCCAGCACCGGGATGACGGCCCCCCGCAGGCTCATCACCCCGAGCACGAACGCTGGGGTGCGGGGCAAGGGCGTGATGGGGCGGGGCAGGACGATCTCGGTGACCGCATCGAGGGGCAGCGCGTAGGTCTCTCCCGCCACCTCGAAGGCCAGGGCCTCGAGGCGGTCCGAGCCGGCCGGACGCCTCCCGGCGCCATCACCTTCCGGGTCTGCCGCATCGGTCCGCAGCGTCTCCAGGAGCTCCCGGCGCCAGCGTGCCGCGTCGGGGAATTGGGTCGGGCTCACGATCTCGTCACCTCCCCTGGAACACGTCTTCCATCAGGGCCGCCACGTCGAGCACGAGCACCGTGCGCTGGTCGCCCAGGTCGGTGGCGCCGGCCAGCCCCCGGATGGCCCGGAGCCGCCGTCCCAGGCTCTTGATCACCACGTCCTGCTGGGTGAGCAGATCGTCCACGGCGAAGGCGACCCGCTTCTCGGCCACCCCCACGACCACGGCGTAGGCCGGCAGCTCCCGGTGCCCGTTGGCCCCCAGGACCGCGTCCACCCGCACCAGCGGCAGGGTGTGGTCCCTGAGGCGAAGCACGGGTTTGCCCTCGAGCACCTTCACCTGCCCGGCTTCCAGCGCCAGGGTCTCGAGCACGCTGCTCAGGGGGATCGCGTAGGTCTGCTGCTCCACGCGCACCAGGAGGGCCTGGATGATGGCCAGGGTGATGGGCAGGGAGATCGTGACCGAGGTGCCGTGCCCCGCTTCGCTCCCCAGCTCGATGAGCCCCGACAGACGGGAGACGTTCTTGCGCAGCACGTCCATCCCCACCCCGCGGCCCGAGAGCTCGGTGACCTCCTCCTTGGTGGAAAAGCCCGGCAGGAAGACCAGGTCGAAGAGCTCCCGGTCGTCCAGGGCCGCCCCGGCGGCCACCAGTCCCCGCTCTTCGGCCTTGCGGCGGATCTTCTCCCGGGAGAGGCCCCGGCCGTCGTCGGAGACCGTGATGGCAACGTGGTTTCCCCGCTGTTGGGCGTCGATGCGGATCTTGCCCCGGCGCGCCTTGCCCGAGGCCTCCCGGTCTTCGGCGGGCTCGATGCCGTGGTCGACCGCGTTGCGGACGACGTGGACGAGGGGATCGCTCAGGTCCTCGACGATGAGCTTGTCGAGCTCGGTTTCCGCACCGGTGATCTCCAAGTCGACTTCCTTGCCCGACTCCTGGAGGATACGGCGCATGACCCGGTGGAGCTTGGAGAAGAGCTGGCCCAGGGGCACCATCCGCACGTCCATGACCGACTGCTGGAGCTCGGAGAGGCGCCGCTCGAACTCCTTGTGCACCTTGGAGAGCTCCAACGCCTCGCCGCTGAAGCCCAGTCGCTCCCGGAGTTGGGTCCCCACGATCTGGATGCGCCCCTTGGTGAGAACCAGCTCCCCCACCAGGTTCATCAACGCGTCGAGCTTGGCCAGATCCACCCGGATCGTCTGGCTCAGGCTTCGCAGTTCGCCGTCGGCCGCCGCACCGCCGGAGCCCTGTTCCTCGGGCGGTTTCGGGGCCGCCGGCTCACGGGCAGCGGGCTCGGGCCCCCCAGGCGGCCTGCCTCCCCCCAGCGCCTCGACCCGGGCGCCGTGGGGCGCGCAGGCGCTTCGTACGGCCTCGATTCCCTCCTTGGTGCCCACCAGGAGCTCGAAGTCCAGGCGGTCGTCGGCAACGGCCCCGGCCGAGGGGAGCGTGGAGATGATCTCCCCGCGCTCCTTGAGGGCCGCGTTGAGGGCCTCGAGGCCGGTGTCGAAGCTCTCGATGGGGAAGCCGACCACAACGCGACACAGGGTGCGCCGGGAATCCTTCAGGGTCTCCCGCAGGCGGTGCACCTCGTACTCGCTGAGCACCTGGATGGCTTCGGGAGCCAGACCCAGCTCCGCCAGGTCGTTGGGGCCGCCGGCGCCGCCCTCCCCCCGGGCCGCTCCCAGGAGCTGCTCCACGAAGGGCGCTACGCGAGGGTCTTCCGGGGAGTGGCCCGCGGCCAGGCGGCCGCACAGCCCCTTGAGGAGGTCCACCCCGGCCAGGAGCAGGTCCACCACCTCCCGGCTGCACGCCGCCTGCCCCATGCGCAGGGCGTCGAGGAGGGACTCCATCTTGTGGGAGAGGTCGGTCATCTGGGCCAGGCCCAGCATGCCCGAGAGCCCCTTGAGGCTGTGGGCGCCCCGGAAGATGGCGTTGATCACCTCGGGGTCCGGGTCCCCGCCGGCGGCCGACGCCTCCAGGGAGAGGAGCCCCTCCGTAACCCGTTCGAGGATCTCGTCGGCCTCCGCCAGGAATTCGCGGATGCCGGCGTCGTCGGCGCGGCTCATCTGCCAGGTTCCGCTCCCGCGGACCCCTCCATGGCCGATACCGCCGCGCGCACGGCGGCAAGAAACGTCTCCCGCCGCGCGTCTCCGCCCGGTGCCGCCCGCTCGCCGGGGGTGGGAAGCGTCACCCGGGCCAGGCTGCCCTGTCCCCTGTCTTCCGGCGGCGTGTCCCCTCCCGGCACCAGGAGCACCACCGGGGCGTCCGCTCGGGCACCGCGCAGGGCGTCCAGGACGGCCCTGCCCCCGTCTTCTGCAACGACGATGGGCGCGGGGCCTCCCGCGGAGGCCCCCAGGAGGTCCACCACCTCCTCGACCCGCTCGCACCGGGTGACCCGGTGTCCCCCTTCCCTCCACTGGGCCCTGCACCGGTCCCCGAGCTCCGCGTCGGCGAGCAGGAGCAGGATGGGGCACCGTCCCTCGCCCGAGCGCTCCTGCGCGGCTCCCTCCCGAGCCAGGAGCCCGGCTTCCACGCCCACCTTCCGGATGAACTCCACGGCGTCGTGGTGGAAGCGGTCGAGGGCTTCGTCCGGCACGCGGAATTGGAACCGGAATCGACCGCCCGGCCAGGAGAACACGTCGTACACGATCTGCCGGGACTGCTCCAGGAGCAGGCGCGCGATGTCCTCCGGCCGCACCCCGAAGGCATCGCAGAGGAGCACTCCCAGCCGGGGCACGCCCCCCTGGTTCCTCTGGCGCTCGAGAGCCCGGTCCAGATCCTCGGGCGCGAGGAGCCCTCCACGCACGAGCAAGGTCCCGATCCCCTCCCGGATCCGGTTGGACTCTGCGCGCAGGAGGCGCCCCTGCTGGAAGTACAGGCGGGCCTCCCGCTCCTGCCAACGGATCTCGAGGACGCCGGATTTCTCGGACGTCCCCACCACCTGGAGGAGGTGGGAGATGTCCATGTAGTTGAGGGTTCCTTCCAGTGCCATCGGACGTCCTCGCGAAAGGGAGAGTGCGGCGTGCGGTCGTGCCCTTAGATCGGCCCACGCAGGCCGGCTCTTTAGGAAACGGTGCCCGGGGAGAGTGGCTGCGGGGTGACGGACTCCGGGGCCGTGGTGGGTCCGGAGGGGCCCGTTAGGGGCGGGGGGCAGCCAAGGCGCGGATAGACCGAGCGGGCCCGCCGGGTCCGCCCTCCGCCCTCCACATCGGTATCGGTATCGGTATCGGTATCGGAATTCCGAACGCCGTCGATACCGATACCGATCCCGATACCGATGGAAACCGGGTCAGGGAGAAACGAAGCGGCGGGCCTGGGTTACTTCTGCTTCCGGTACGTACCCACCAGCTCTGCGCGGGCGAGCACCTTGCCCTCCATGGCCTTCTCCAGCTGGGCCTTGGTGGGGGTGCCCAGGTCGGGGAGGACCTCGTCCAGGGCGTAGAGCTTGTGGAAGTACCGGTGGCGGCCGATGGGCGGGCAGGGCCCGCCGTAGCCCGTGCGCTTCCAGTCGTTGCGCCCCTCCCGGGTGCCGGGCGGGAGCTTCGTCACTGCCTCGGGCAGGCTCCCGGCGGCGGGGGGGAGGTTATAGAGCACCCAATGGACCCAGGTCATCTTGGGAGCCCTGGGGTCGGGGGCGTCGGGATCGTCCACGATCAGCGCAAGGCTGCGGGTGCCCTCGGGAACGCCGGACCAGGCCAGGGGCACCGAGAGGTCTTCCCCTTCGCAGGTGTAGCGCACGGGGATGTCTCCCTGGTGGGCGAACGCCTCGGACGTGAGCGTCAATCCCATGCCGGTCCTCCTCTCCCCCCGCGCGGTGTTGCGGCTTTGCCCGGGCCGGGGGCGCCCGGGCAAAGCACCTCAGTCGTCCAGCTCCACCCAGCGAAACGAGGTCGCCGCGCCCTGCTCCGCCAGGATCTCGCTCCAGACCGCCTCGGGGACCGGAGCCAGCCGCTTGCCCTCGAACCG
>JBFLZB010000028.1 GCA_040756475.1 Thermodesulfobacteriota bacterium | reverse complement strand
CCGTCCGCCTGGAAGAAGAGCTGGCCGGCCGTGTCGAACGCCCGGTCCTGGATCACCAGGGGGACGGTGGGCTCGAAGACCCCGGCGTTGTCCAACCCGTACGCGGCCAACCCGGCGGGCAGGGCGAAGCCCGGATCGGAGATCAGGTAGGCGCCCGCGAGGCCCGCGTACACGTTGAGGCGCGTCCGAAGCCATCTGCGCGCAAGGGCGATGGTTCGCTCCCATGACCTGCCGCCTTCGGCGGGTTAAGGCCGGCCATCGAAGGTCGAACGGGCGCTTGGGACGATCGGGAGCATGCCGGGGGTTTTGTTATACGCCCTTCTGTGGCAGAGTGCGTATAACCGCAACCCGGAGGGCGCTCGTGGCCGAGAGACTTCCCCTGGATGTCCAGACGCTGTATGCGGAGCTCATCGAGCATCTGACTGCTCTGGAGGCCCAGCGCACCCTGGGGAGCCTTCGGGGGACCTTCGTCGCGAAGGAAGTCAAGGGCCGGCGCTACGCCTACTTGCAGTACAGCGTGGCGGGCGCCAAGAAGCAGGCGTACCTGGGACCATACGACGAGACGATCGAGCGTCTGGCCAAACGCTACCTCGCCGAGCGCGACGAGGCCCGCGCCGAGCACGCCGACGTCGAGCGCTTGTGCGCCATGCTTCGCCGAGGCGGCGCGATCCCCACCGACCCGTCGGCGGCGCGCGTGCTCGAGGCGCTGGCGCACTCCGGGGTGTTTCGCCTCGGCGGGATGCTCGTGGGGACGCACGCGTTCGCGGTGCTGGGCAATGTGCTCGGCGTGCACTGGGACAGGGCGGCACTTCGCACCCAGGACATCGACCTGGCGGCCGCTGCCGATGCCGTGGCGCTCGCCATGCCGGACTCCGGCGCGGCCGACATCCCGCTTGCGCTCGAACGCCTCAAAATGGGCTTTCTTCCGGTGCCGCCCTTCAACCCCAGGGACCCTTCGACGTCGTTTCGGGTGCGCAAGAGCCTGCTTCGGGTCGACCTCCTGACGCCTGCTCGGGGCCAGGACGCCTCGGGGGGGGGCGCGGTCTTCCTGCCCCAGTGGAACGCGGCGGCCACCCCGCTTCGCTACCTCGACTACCTCCTGGAGGAGCCGGTGCGTGCCGCCATCGTCGGGCACACGGGGGTGCTCGTCAACGCGCCAGCCCCAGCCCGCCTGGCGCTCCACAAGCTCCTCACGGCGTCCGAACGCGACGCCGGCCACGCGGCCAAGGCCGAAAAGGACCTCGCGCAGGCCGGGCAGCTCATCCGGGTGCTCGCCGCGGACCGGCGGGGGGATCTGGAGCTCGCCTGGGAGGCGCTGGCCCCTCGGCCCGGTGCGGCCAAGCGGCTCCAGGCGTCCGTCGGGCGCCTTCGCGGTCTCGACCCCGAGGGCCATGCGGCTCTGGCAGAGGCGCTACCCCTGAAGTAGCGCCGCCAAAGCCGTCGATGTCGCTTGCGGGCGTCGACCGGCCGAGCAGGTCGGATCCGCACGGGGACCGGCGCCCGGGTCACCGGAAGTCCCGGCTCCCCGCCGTGGCGGGGGAGGCCGGGAGCCGGGGCTCCCAGAGGCGCTCGGCCACCAGGTGGACGACCCCGTCCTGGACCTGGAGCCTGCCGGTGATCCCCAGGAAGGGGGCGGTCTTGGCGAGCACCGTGTGGCGCTCGAAGACCCGCTTCCAGACCACGGCGTTGACGAAGCCGGTCTCGTCCTCGAGGGTGAGGAAGGTCACCCCCGCGGCGGTGCCCGGGCGCTGACGGCAGACCACGAGGCCCGCGTAGCGGACCCGGCGGCCGTGGGGGAGGCCGGCCACCGTTCGGGCATCCGGGATCCCCCGGGCCCGGAGGGCTTCCCGGAGGGGCCCCAGGGGGTGGCCCCGGGGGCTCAGGTCGCCGGAGCGGTAGTCCCAGGCGATGGTCTCGGCGGCCGAGAGGGGCGCAAAGGCCGGCGGCGGTTCGCTGGGGGAGAGGGGGAGCTCGCCCGCTCCCGCCGTCCCCTGGGCCTCCCACAGGGCGGCCCGCCTGCCGGGCCGCAGGCCCTCCAGGGCCCCGGCCTCCGCCAGGCGGTCGAGCGCCCCCTTGCCGAGGCCGGCCCGGCGGCGAAGGTCCGTAAGCGACGAAAAGGGCGCCTCGGCCCGGGCGGCCAGGAGCGGTGCCGCGTCCCGCTCCCCGGAGAGCCCCTTTACGTACCGCAGCCCCAGGCGCACGGCAAAGCGCTTGCCCCCCGCCCCTGATCCCTGCCCCCCAGCCCCTGCCCCCTGCCCCCTGGCCCCTGCCTCCAGCGTGCACTCCCACTCGCTCCGGCCCACGTCCACCGGCCGCACCTCCACGCCGTGGCGCACGGCGTCGTCCACGATGGTGGCCGGGGTGTAGAAGCCCAGGGGCTGGGCGTTCAAGAGCGCGCAGGTGAAGACGTCGGGGTAGTGGCACCGGAGCCACGCCGTGGCGTAGGCGATGAGGGCGAAGCTCGCGGCGTGGCTCTCGGGGAAGCCGTACTCCCCGAACCCCCGGATCTGTTCGAAGACCCGCTCGGCGAACTCCCGCTCGATGCCCTTGGCCGCCATGCGCGAGACGAGCCGCTCCCGGTGGCGCTCGATCCGGCCGCTCCGGCGCCAGGCGGCCATGTCGCGCCGGAGCTGGTCGGCCTCCCCGGGGGTGTAGTCGGCGGCCACCATGGCGAGCCGCATCACCTGCTCCTGGAAGAGCGGCACCCCCAGGGTCTTGGCCAGCACGGGCTCGAGGCTCGGGTGGGGGTAGGCCACCGGCTCCTCCCCCCGGCGGCGCCGCAGGTAGGGGTGGACCATGCCGCCTGTGATGGGCCCGGGGCGCACGATGCTCACCTCGATCACGAGATCGTAGTAGGTGCGGGGCCGAAGGCGCGGGAGCATGGCCATCTGGGCCCGGCTCTCGATCTGGAAGACCCCCACGGTGTCGGCCCGGCCGATCATGGCGAAGGTGGCGGGGTCGTCCTGGGGGAGGGCGTCCATGGAGAGCTTCTCCCCGTAGTGCGCCTCCAGGAGGCGAAAGCCCCGGTCGAGCTGGGAGAGCGCCCCCAGCCCCAGCAGATCCACCTTGAAGAGCCCCAGGTCCTCCAGGTCGTCCTTGTCCCACTGGATCACGGTGCGCCCGGCCATGGAGGCGTTCTCCACCGGCACGAGGTCCCGCACCGGCTCGTGGCCCAGGAGGAAGCCCCCGGGGTGGATGGAGAGGTGGCGGGGGAAGTCCTGGAGCTCCAGGGTGAGGCGCAGGAGGTGGTCGTGGACCGGGCTCGCCGGGTCGAGGCCCGCCTGGCGCAGCACCTCGGAGTCGGTGCCGCCCCGGTACCCCAGGAGCTTTGCCAGGCGGTCGAGCGCGGTCTCGGAGATCCCGAGCGCCTTGCCCACGTCGCGCACCGCCGAGCGGCCCCGGTAGCGGATCACGTTGGCCACCATGGCGGCCCGGTCCCGGCCGTAGGCGGCGTAGACGTGCTGGATCACCTCCTCCCGGCGCTCGTGGGCGATGTCGAGGTCGATGTCGGGGGGCTCGGCCCGCTCCCGGGAGAGAAAGCGCTCGAAGAGCAGCTCCACCCGGGTGGGGTCCACGGCGGTGATGCCCAGGCAGTAGCACAGGGCCGAATTGGCCGCCGAGCCCCGGCCCTGGCACAGGATGCCTTGGGAGCGGCAGAACCGCACGATCTCCCACATGGTGAGGAAGTAGCCGCCGTAGTCGAGCTCTTCGACGAGGGCGAGCTCCCGCTCCACCTGCTCCCGCACCGCCGGCGGGACCCCCCGGGGGTAGCGCCCCCGGGCGCCCTCGAGGGCGAGACGCTTGAGGTGCTCCGAAGCCGGGGTGCCGTCGGGTAGCCTCTCGGCGGGGTAGCGGTACCGGAGCTCCGCGAGGGTGAAGGTGCACCGCCCGGCCACCTCCCGGGTGCGCTCCACCGCGGCCGGGTCGTCGGCAAAGAGCGCCGCCAGGGCGTGGGGGGTCTTGAGATCGTGCTCGGCGTTGGGCTTGGTGAGGCGCCCGGCCCCGGCCAGGGGCACCCCGTGGCGCAGGCACGTGAGCACGTCCTGGAGGTCGCGCCGGGCCGGAGTGTGGTAGAGCACCTCCACGGCGGCCGCCACCGGGAGCCCCAGCCGCGCCGCCCGCCCCCGCAGCCGCGCCTCCTGCGCTACCTCCTCGGCCCGCCGGTGGCGGGCCGCCAGGGCGTAGAGGCGATCGCCGAAGGCTTCCTTGAGGAGGGGGCCGACCTCGTGGACGCCCGACTCCCCCTCCGCGGCCAGGAGGCTTCGGTCCCCTCCCCACAGGGCCAGGAGCCCCGGCGCATGCGCGCACACCTCCTGCCAGGCGACGGCGGAGCTCCCCTTGGGGCTCCGGAGCCGCCCCCGGGTGAGGAGCCGGCAGAGGTTGGCGTAGCCGACCCGGTCCTGGGCCAGGAGGAGGAGGGAGGACGTCCCCGGGGAGGGGGGCAGGCTGCGCACCCGGCCGATGCCGGACAGCCCGAGCCTGCCCTCCTCAGGGTGCACCGGCGGCTCCGGGCGGCTCTCGGAACCCGAGCGCCGGTGCTTGGGTCGAGCGGCCGTCCGGGTGCTCCGCCCGCCCCCCTCCCCGGGGACAGCAGGAGGAGAGGCAAACGAAGGCGGCTCGACGCCGCACACCGTCACCTCCGCCCCCACCAGGAGCTTCACCCCGAGCTCCCGGGCCCGCACGTGGGCCCGCACCGCCCCGTACACCCCGTCCCGGTCGGTGAGGGCCAGGGCCGCGAGCCCCAGCTCGTGGGCCCGCTCCACCAGCTCCTCCGGGTGGCTCGCCCCTTCGAGGAAGGAGAAGTTGCTCTTGCACCAGAGGGCGGCGTGGGTCATGGGAAGACATTTTGGACCGGATCACAGGATGGGCAGGATAGAGCTCCTTCAGAACAAAGACACATCCTGTTCATCCTGTTATCCTGTCTAAAGTTCTTGCAGTCATGCAGGTCGGGTTAGCCCGAGGAGCGTAACCCGACGGAAAAGAGTGTCGGATGGCGCTTCGCGAATCCGACCTACGACTCTCCCGCGTCTCCCGCGTCCCCCCGCGTTGACGGGGTTGGGTGTCCGTGCTACACGGGCCCTGTGGGGCGGTTGACCTTGGCTCGGAGCGAGGCGGCGATGACGAAGAGTCTGTTCGTACATGCGGAGTGGGACGAGGAAGCGCGGGTCTGGGTCGCCACCAGCGACGACGTGCCCGGCCTGGCTACCGAGGCCGAGACCATGGAGATGCTGGTCGACAAGCTCCGGGTCATGATCCCCGAACTCCTGGAGGCCAACGGCGAAACCGGCCTGACCGAAGTCCCCTTCGAGCTCCTCACCCGCCGTTTCGAGACCGTTCGCCTCTGCGCCAACTGATGGGAGACTATGCCCCGAAGCTCAAGGCGGTCCTTGCCGCTGCCGGTTGCCGCTTCGAGCGCCGGGCAAAGGCGACCACGAAATCTGGTACAGCCCCCTCACCGGCATTCGCTTCCCCGTGGACCACAAGATCAAGTCCCGCCACACCGCCAACGCCGTCCTCAAGCAAGCCGGCCTGCCCAAGCAGTTCTAAGCCTGTGGTTGGCATCAAAAAAACCCATCCTGTTATCCTGTCTAAGATTCTAAGATTCTTTCCGTTCGAGGCTCACTCCACCGCCCCGTGCAGGAACCACCGGCGGCGGGGGCGGTCGTAGTAGATCCAGAAGAGCTCGCCGTTGCGCATGCGGGCGAAGTGGTACTCCCGGTGGACCGGGCGCCGCCACCAGCCGCCGCTCACGATATAGGGGCCGGTCTTCTCGTCCACCGGGCCGCACGCCTCGCCGGCCAGGAGCCAGCCGTCGGGGTCGTGGCGCCCGAGCGGCGGCAGCGGCACCGCGCGGGCCCAGAGGCGGCGCACCAGGGGCCGCCCCCTGCCGCTCCCCCTCGCCGGGGCCACCCGGGGCTCGGCCCGGGGCATCCGCTCCAGGGGCTCCCACCGGAAGCGGGCCTCGGGCAGGTGCCCCTCGCACAGGACGGCCCGCACCACGGCGGCCTCCCCCAGCTCGGCCCGGAGCCGGGCCAGGGCCCGGTCGGCCGCCTCGGGGTCCCGCCGGGACGCCCCCCCCAGGGCAGCGAAGAGGTCGAGCTGGGCAGCGGTGGCGGGGGCCGGCTCGACAGTCAAAACGAGCCCCAGGACGCCCGCGCCGAGGCCCGCGCTTTCCAGGCGCAGGTGCACCAGGTTCAGGAGCTGGCGGCCGTCCAGGGTGGGGGCGGCGGAGCGCAGGCGCTCCACCCGCTCTCCGGCGCTGCCGCCCGGCCCATTCCCCATCGGACCATCGAGAGAGAAGCGCAACTCCAGGGCCGCCAGGGCCTCGCGCCGCGCCGCCAGGGCCTCGAGGAGCGGGTCGAGGAGGCGCTTGACCAGGAAGAGAAGGCGGTAGACGTCGGCCTCGGGCTCGTCCAGATCCAGGCGCCGGGCCAGGGGCTCGGGGGCCGGGGCGGGCTCCAGGGGGGCCCAGGCGCGCCCCGAGGCGAGGCGGTGGAGCCGGTGGGCCCCGGGCCCGAAGCGCTCCCGCACGCCATCGGCGGGCAGGGCCAGGAAGGCCCCCACGGTGCCCACCCCGAGCCGCTCCAGGGCGTCTCGCAGGGCCGGGGGAAGGCCCAGGTCCCGGAGCGCGATCTTCCGGGCCGCCCTCTCCTCCTCCGCCGGGGTGCGAAACAGGGCGAGGCCTCCCCCCAGCCCGGCCCGGGCCGCGGCGTAGGTGCCGAAGCGGCTAAACCCCACGGCGGCGCGGCTCGTAAAGCCCACACCCTCCAGGTCCGCCCGGAGCTCCCGGGCCCACTGCCGGGCCGAGCGCCACAGGCGCCCCAGCCCCCCGGCCCCCAGCCAGAAGACCCCGGGCTCCGCCGCCGCGGGCTCCACGTCGGGGGTGAAGCGCCGCAGGCGCTCGGCCAGGAGGGCGACCCCGTCCCGGATCTCGGCCTCCGGCACCTCGCCGGCCCGCAGTTCCCCCGCGAGCGAGAGCCCCGCCGCGTAGCGCATCCCGGGGAGCACCCCGCACCCCCGGGCCGCCCCGTTGACCCAGAGAAGCACGCCCTGGGCCCGGTCCCGGTCCACCACCGCCGCGGGACCCGAGGCCCAGCCGGGGCTTCGCTTGAGGAGGAGCTGGAGGGGGAGCGCCGGGACGTCAACGCAGGCCATCCGGTCCACGGCAGAGCTCCTCCCCCTCCCACCCGGGCCCGCGGCGCTTGTCCTTGAGGGCCCGGACCCGGCAGGCGAACCGGCCGCCCTCCTGGCCTCCAAGGCCCTCCCGCACCGCCTCGGCCCGGAGCGACACCAGGGAGCCCAGGGAGGGCTCCCCCCTCCCCTTCCGGGTCAGGAAGAGGAGCGCCGTGCCGTGCCGGGCGGCGAGCCCCCCCAGGCGGGTCAAGGCCGGCAGGGGGAGCCGGACTCCCTCTCCCCCCCCGAGATCCAGGACCACCAGACTAAAGGCCCCGGAGCGGACCAGGTGGTCCGCGGCCCGCAGGGCCCGGCCGGCGTCCGGCACCCGGACGACGGGCAGGCACGCCAGGTCCACTCCCCCCTCGGCGGCGTCGGGGGGGAAGAAGGCGCTCTCGGTCCCCGCAATCCAGGCCGCGGGCTCCCCCCGGCGCTGGGCGTCGAGCACCACCCCGAAGGCCAGGGTGAGGGCGGCCGAGGGGCCGGCCCCCGAGACCTCGACAAGCCGCCCGACCAGGGCCGCCAGCTCCCACCGGCTCTCCGAGGCCGGCTCCGCCGTGGGCAGGCGGTACGCCGACGTGATGTCCGCGCGCTCCAGGGCGATGTGGGCCATGGGTGCCCTCTCGGGGGAAGACAAAACCCCCTCTCACATCCTGCGCCGCAGCTCGACCACCACCCCCAGGATCTCGAGCTCCGCCGGGTCGGGGACGAGGACCTCGAAGGTGGGGTTCTCGGGGTGGAGCTCGGGCCGGCCCCGCCGCAGGCGCAGGCGCTTGACCGTGGCCTCGTCCCCCACCCGGGCCACCACGATCTGGCCGCTCCGGGCCGTGGGCTGGCGGCGCACGATGACCACGTCGCCGGGCAGGAGGCCGGCCCCGGTCATGCTCTCGCCCTGCACCCGTAGGGCGAAGAGCTCCTCGCCCTCCCCCGGGGGCGCCGCGGGGAGATAGCCCTCCCGGTCCTCCACGGCGGTGTCCAGGGGGCCGGCGGGGACGCGCCCCAGGAGCGGGATCAGTACCGGCGGGCGGCCCCGCCCCGGCAGCCGGTAGCCCCGGGCCACCCCTCGGTCGGCCGCGAGCCTCCCTTCGGCTACCAGGCCCTCCAGGTGCTGGCGGGCGGTCTGGACGGCCCGGAAGCCCAGGGCCTCCTGGACCTCCCGCACCGTGGGGGGCCGGCCCGCCAGGAGCCGTTCCCGCACGAACGCGAAGACCTTCTGCCGGGTCTCCCCCGGCGGCGTCTTGCCCATGCTCTCCCCTCCAGACGTCGGGGTGCCACGGGGCAAGAATTGCAGACATATGTATGGCATGTCAAGGGAAGGAAGGGGCCTGGATCCACCACCTGGGAGGCAAGCGGGGTCCGGGAGCCCCTGCGCTTCGCCCCGTAATCCGCGCCATTTGGATGAGAGGCCCTTCGCGCAGCCGGTGCGTCCGGCTTCACCGGTGTTCACCGGCTATGGCGGATCGGTCGAGGCGGTACGGGGCTGCGCTCCGCGGCTCCCGGACCCCGCCCCAGAACTTTCTGGTGGCTTCTGGGGGGGCGGGCCTACCCGCCGGCGGCAAAGGCGGAGTGCACGACGCGGTCGCCGGGCACGATGCCGAGCCGCCTCGATGTTCCCCCCGGGAGCTCCAGCACCCCCTTGACCGGCGCGCCGGACGAGATGGTGCGAAGCGAGAGGGGCTCGGTGCTCTCCTCGATCCGCACGATGGTGCCGTCGGCGGCGAGGAAGAGCATGTCCAGGGGGATCAAGGTGTTCTTCATCCACATGGCCACCTCCCGCTCGGCCTCGTGGACGAAGAGCATGCCCGCGTCGGGGGCGAGCTCGGTGCGAAACATGAACCCCCGCTCCCGGTGGAGCGGCGTGGCGGCCACCTCGACCGCGAAGCGGTAGTTTCCCCCGGCGGCGCGCACTTCGACCTCGGCCCGGGGGAACGCCGGCAGCGCGCCCTGGGCCGACGCCGCCCGGGCACCGGTCATGAGGAGAACCCCCGCCAGGAGCAGGGCTGCCGCCAACGGGCTCCCGATCCGCCGTTGCCGCACGACACCGCCTTTCCGCCCGCTGTCCGTGGCCGGACCGGGGCATGGGAGAATCGAACGCTTCCTCGCCCGCCATGCTACCCCAGGACGGCCCGGAAACGGGAGCGGCTCCGCAGCCTGCACCGGAGCCTCCACCGGTTTGACGGGCAGCGCGATCGCCTGCTACAAGAACTCCGGGGAAAGGCCGGGCCTGCGGGGCGCCGGTCCCCGGGAGGTGACGATGGGAAGATCCGCAGTCGCCCTGGCTGTGCTGTTGACGGCCGCCGTCCTCGCGCCGGCTTTCGGCGGCGCCGAGACCCGCTACATCACCGACGTGCTCCTGGTGAACCTGCGGGAGGCGCCCCAGGCCAACGCCCCCACGATCCGCCTGCTGCGCACGGGGGAGTCGCTCCAGATCCTGGAGTCCCGGCCCGGGTTCCTGCGGGTGCGCACCGGCCAGGGAGAAGAGGGGTGGGTCGCCGAGCAGTACGCGGCCACCGAGGTCCCGGCCGCGGTCGTCGCCGCCCGCCTCCAGGAAGAGGTTTCGCGCCTGCGCAATCGGCTGCGGACCCTGGAGGAGGATCGGGACCGGGCGACGGCCGAGCTGGAAGCCGCCCGCAGGGCCCAGGCCTCGTCGGCAACCGAGCTCCAGCAAGAGCTCGCGGCGGTCCGGGGCGAGGCCGAGCAGGCGGCGCGAGAGCTCCAGGACGTACGGGAGCGGTACGAACGCCTCCTCCAGGCCTCCCAGAACGTGGCCGAGGTGACCGAGGAGAGGGACCGCCTGCGCGCCCAGACCGGCGAGCTGCGGGAAGCCGTGGGCCGCCTGGAGGCGGAGAAGTCCACCCTTGGCCGCTCCTGGGCCATCCGGTGGTTCCTCGCCGGAGCCGGGGTCCTGACGCTGGGGTGGGTCCTGGGCGCCCTCACCCGAAAGAAGAAGTCGCGTTTCTCCACCTAGCGAAGCTGTGCCTCAGAGTGCGGAGGCGGGAGTGCGGGCCGGGGGCCTCCCCGGAGGACCCGGCCCGCCCAAAAACTTGACCGACGCATCACGCTCTTCGCTCTTCAAGGGTCTCTAGCGAGATGGGGTCTGCAGCCTCCCGCTCTCCGACCCCCCAAGGAGGTCACCGGTTCCCGTGCTGGCCGAGCGCATCCTCACGACCGTCCTGCGGTTCGCCAACCGGCGCATCCTCTCCCTGGAGGTGGGCCGCCAGGTGACCCTCCCCCCTCCCCGGCCCGGGGGCAAGTACCTGCTCTACCTGCACGTGCCCTTCTGCCAGCGCCTGTGCCCCTACTGCTCGTTCAACCGGTACCCCTTCGCCGAGGAGCCGGCGCGCAGCTACTTCGGGCGGCTGCGCGACGAGATGCGCCTCGTGGCCGACCTGGGCTACCGCTTCTCCTCGGTGTACGTGGGCGGGGGAACCCCCACGATCCTCCTCGACGAGCTCTGCCGCACCCTCGACCTCGCCCGGGAGCTCTTTCCCGTGCAGGAGGTCTCCTGCGAGACCAACCCCAACCACCTGATCCCCGAAGTCGTGGAAGCCCTGGAGGAGCGGGTGCAGCGCCTCTCGGTGGGGGTGCAGAGCTTCGACGACGCGCTGCTGCGCCAGATGGACCGCTACGAGAAGTACGGGAGCGGCGAAGAGATCCTCGCCCGCCTGCAGCACACCGCCGGCCGCTTCCACTCCCTCAACGTGGACATGATCTTCAACTTCCCCAGCCAGACCCCCGACTCGCTCCTGCACGACGTGGCGTGCCTGCGGGAGTCCGGGGCGAACCAGACCACCTTCTACCCCCTCATGACCTCCCCGGCGGTTCGCCGCTCGCTCGCCCGCACCGTGGGCCGGGTGGACTATGCCCGGGAGCACCGCTACTACCGGCTCCTCTCCGAGGCCCTGGAGGGTGCCTTCGAGCCCGCCACCGCGTGGACCTTTTCCCGCAAGGCCGGGCAGATGATCGATGAGTACATCGTGGACTACGAGGAGTACGTGGGGGTGGGCAGCGGCTCCTTCAGCTACCTGGGCGGGGCGCTCTACGCCAACACCTTCTCCCTGCGAGAGTACGAGGAGTCGGTGGGCTCCGGGCGCCTCTCGGCCGCCGGAACCCGGATCTTTCCCCCGCGAGAGCAGATGCGCTACCGGCTCATGATGGGGCTGTTTGGCCTGCGGCTCGACAAGCGGGCCTTTCGGGAGGCCTTTGGGGTGCCGCCGGAGCGGGGGCTCCCGGCGGAGTACCTCTTCCTCAAGGCGGCGGGCGCCTTTGCCCGGGACGACGCCGCGGCCCTGACCCTGACCCCCCGGGGGCGCTACCTCCTGGTGGCGATGATGCGCGAGTTCTTCGCCGGGGTGAACAACTTCCGGGACCAGGCCCGGGAGGCCCTCTCCCCCGAGGAGCGGGCGCTGCTCTTCGGCGAGGGGCCGGGGTGCGGGGCGCCCGGCCTGTCGGACACGTCGGACGGGTCTGGCGGGTCCGACCGGTCCGACAGGCCCGACGAGTAGCCGCCGTGCTCGCCGTCGCCGTCGAGGCCGCCCGGGCCGCGGGCCGCATCCAGCGCGAGCGCTACCGCACCGGCTTTGCCGTGCGCCGCAAGGGGGACGTGGACCTCGTGACCGAGGTCGATCTCGCCTGCGAGGACGCGATCCGGGAGGTGCTGGCCCGGCTCGCCCCGGGCACCGCGGTCCTCGGCGAAGAGGGGGGCGCCACCGGCTCGGGGGCCGACCGCTGGCTCGTGGACCCCCTGGACGGCACCACCAACTATGCCCACGGCTTTCCCGTCTTCTGCGCCTCGGTGGCCTGGGAGGAGGGGGGCGCGGTGCGCCTGGGCGCCGTCTACGACCCCCTGCGAGACGAGCTCTTCACCGCGGAGCGCCGGACCGGCGCCCACTGCAACGGCGAGCGCCTGCGCACCTCCGGGGTCTCCGACCTCGGCGCGGCCCTCCTGGCCACCGGCTTCCCCTACGACCGGGGCACAAACCCCCGAAACTACACCGAGTTCCGAGAGCTCACCCAGCGCACCCAGGGGGTGCGCCGGGGGGGCTCCGCCGCCCTGGACCTCGCCTACGTGGCCGCCGGCCGCCTGGACGGCTTCTGGGAGCCCGGCCTCAGGCCCTGGGACCTGGCGGCCGGCTGCCTCCTGGTGGAGGAAGCGGGCGGCACCGTCACGGGCTACCGCGGCGAGCCCTTTACCCCCTACCACGCCGACGTCGTAGCCACCAACGGCCCCCTCCACGGGGCGCTGCTCGAGGTGCTGGGGGAGGCCCGAGGGGAGTGAAGGGAAGAGGGGGGACCCCGGCGGGCGACTTCCCGCGAACCGCAGGGCCGCACCCGCCCCTGCCAGGCGGCGCGACACGGGCCCGTCCTGGCCAGCAGCCCAGCGCAGGGGCCCGCCGGTACCCAACGCCCGGTTTCGGCACGCCTCTTGACCGGCGATGTAGGACATCCTACAGTCCACATCGTCGAGAGCGATGTGGGGAGGCGTGAGATGGAACTGCGGGTGACCCTGCGGGAGGCGAATCAACACCTCTCGCGTTACGTGACGGCAGTGGAGCGGGGGGACATCGTGGTGATCACGCGCCGGGGCCGGCCCATCGCCCGCCTCGTGCCCGAGCCGGAGACACGCGAACTGACGGAGGAACAGCATCGAGCGAGGCAGCGGGTGCGGGAAAGGATCTCCAAAGGGTATGCGCTCGGGGGCGACCGCATCGACCGGGAGTCACTGCATGAGCGCTGACCGGATCACCCTCGATACCAACGTTCTGGTCTACGCCGTCGACCGCGACGCCGGCGAACGGCACGAGCGCGCGGCTGCCCTGGTGGACGAGGCGGTGGACCTCGATTGCGTCCTGACCCTGCAGGCCCTGAGCGAGTTCTTCTCGGCCGTCACGAGAAAGGGGAAGATGCCCTTCCCTGAAGCCGCGGCCCAAGTTCGAGACTGGCAGATCCTGTTCCCGACGGCAACGCCGAAGCCCACCACCCTCGGCCAGGCCATTTCCGCCGTCGCCAATCATTCCATCGCGTTCTGGGACGCCCTGCTCTGGGCCGCAGCCAAGGACGCCGGCGTGACGCTGCTGTTCAGCGAGGACTTCCAGCACGGCAGGGAGTTGGGTGGGGTCAGGTTCTGCAATCCCTTTCTCCGCAACCCGTCTCCGGTCTGACGCCCGGTCCTTGTCCGGGCATGCCACGCGCGACCCTGCCTGCCGGAAGCCCCAGCGCCGCGAACCACAAGTCTTCGCGGCCAAGGCCGCTCCTACGTGGGGCGTCGGTTCCCAGAGGGACGGCGACAGGCCAAAGAGGAATTCGCGCCCCCGAGGCCCACGCAAGGAGTCGGCGATGTGGCGAGCAATGCTCCTAGCTCTCTTGGCCCTCTCCCCAGCCCTGGCCGGCGAGACCGAGCTGTGCGTGAAGCCGGGGGAGGCGCTGCCGGACCTCGTCTTCGAGCACCTGCTCGCGCCGGAGGACTACGAGACCCTGGGCCTGGGGCGCCGGGAGGGGCCGGTGCGGCTCTCGGAGGTGGAGGGGGACCTCCTGGTGCTGGAGTTCTTCAACAAGTACTGCCTCACCTGCTGGCGCCAGGCGCCCCAGCTCGAGGCCTTTTCCCGCCTCCTGGAGCCCGGCGACTTGGGAGGCCGGGTGCGGATCCTCTCGGTGGGCGCGGGCAACAGCGCCGCGGAGCTCGAGGGCTTTCGCCGGGAGTCCGGGCTCACGTACCCCCTGGCGCCGGACCCTGCCTTCGAGCAGTTCTACGCCCTGGGGGAGCCGGGGGGAACCCCCTGCACGGCGCTGCTGCTTCGCCGGGGCGGGGAGTGGGTGCTCGCGGACTTCCACGTGGGGTTCTACGGGGACGTGGAGCTCCTGGCCCGATCGCGGGTGCTCCTGAAGGGTTGGTCCGCGCCTCCGGCGGGAGGGTGGTCCGGGGGAGCGGCCCCCGACGCCGAGGCTTCCGCCGCGTCGGTCGAGGCCTTTCTGTCCCGGGTGGCCTGGGCGCCCGTGACGGTGCAGCCCGTGGCCCTGGGCGACGGCACGCGCCTGTGGCGGGCAGTGGGGGAGGACGGGCAGCCCGCGGGGCTCTTCGCCCGGGCGGGCAGCCGCCAGCCCATCTGCGACCTGTGCCACCCGGTGCGGTTCCTGCTCGCCTTCGACGACGACGGGGTGCTGCGCGGCTTCGAGGCGCTGTACGTCACCAAGTTCGGCAACGAGCTCTGGAGCGCGGAGGACGCGGCCCACTTGGAGCGGCGGCTCTCCGGCCGCGTGCTCCACGAGCTCCCCTTCCAGCCCGAGGTGGATGCCGTGACCAGCGCCACCATGAGCTCGGCCCTCATCTTCGACGAGGCCCGCCGGTGCTCGGCGTACCTGCGGGAGCTCTCCCGGTAGAGCCCGCCGACGCACCGAGGTCCCCTTGGGGGAGGGGCCGGGCCGACCCGCGGGGCCCTCTTGGCGCCGCAAACATTGGGTTGCCCGGTCCGCATCGCAAAGGGGCATTGACTCGGGCGGCCGCGCGCGCTGGAATGCGCTCCTTCTTTTCCGCTCCTGCCCTCCCCCCGAGGAGCCATGTACGGAAGCGTCCTCACCTTTCTGATCGCCATTGCCGTGCAGGCGCTGGCGCCCCACGCCGCGGGCGCAGCGTGGAGCCTCGGGGAGGCGGTTCACCAGCTCGTCTATCTCCTGGCCGCGTGGGTGGCCCTGCGCATCCGGTTTCGCGGCCTCATGGCCCGGGCCCTCCACGACGAGGCCGAGGCCCGAAGCCTCCGGGCGTCCTTCTCGGGGATGGTGCAGGGGTACCAGGGGGTGATGCTGGTGCCCTTTGCGCTGCTCATGTACGCCACGAGCTACCCGGAGCTCGTAGCCCGGGCCCTGGGCGAACACTCCGCGGCCCTGGGGAGCGCGGCCGGCGTGCTCCCCTTCGTCTTCCTCCTCGGGGTGCTGTGGTGGGAGGCGTACCCGCTCCAGGGGGTGCTGCTGGGCCGCAGCGGCACGCGCTGGGGGTTCGTGGTGGCCCACGCCCGGATGGAGCTCCCGATCCTGCTCCCCTGGCTGGCCCTCATGGGCCTCCTGGACCTGGTGGCCACCCTCTGGCCCCGGGGATATGCGGCACTCGAAGCCAACCCCCTGCTCCAACTCCTCTACGCGCCGGTCTTCCTGACCCTGGTGGGCATCTTCCTCCCTGTGCTGGTCAAGGCCATGTGGGGGTGCGCGCCGGTGCCCCCGGGCCCCCTGCGGGACCACCTGGAGGGGCTGAGCGCCGGGCTGCGGCTCCGGGTGCGCGAGATCCTGTACTGGCCGCTCCTGGAGGGGCGGGTGATGACCGCGGGGATCGTGGGCCTGCTGCCCCGCTTCCGCTACCTCCTGCTCACGCCGGCGCTCGTGGAGATCCTCTCCCCGGAGGAGGTCGACGCCGTGGTGGCCCACGAGACCGGCCACGTGCGCCACCGCCACCTCTGGTTCTTCCTGCTCTTCTTCGTCGGGTACGTGTGCCTGGCGGGGATCTTCTTTCGCCTCTCCGAGGCGGGCATCGCCTGGTGGGGCCTCGCCGACCCCGAGGCGCTGCGCCGGCCCCAGGCGAGCCTCTACACCTCGGCGGCCATGACCCTGGGGCTCCTGGGGCTCTTGTTCGCCTACTTCCGGTTCCTCTTCGGAGCGGTGAGCCGGGCCTTCGAGCGCCAGGCCGACGCGTTCGCCCTGGAGGTCACGGGCCGGCCCGGGCCCCTGGTCTCGGCCCTGGAGCGGGTGAGCTTCCACTCGGGGGACATCCGGGATCTTCCCTCGTGGCACCACGGCTCCATCGCCGAACGGGTCGACTTTCTCGTAACGGCGGCTCGGGACCCCGGCGTGCTTTCCCGGCACCACCGCAAGGTGCGCCGCCTCACCCGGTGGTTCGCCCTCGGAGTGCTCCTGGCGGCAGCCCTCGTGGTGGCGCTCCACACGGGGCCGCTGCACCGGGATCTCAACCGCTTCGTGGCCGAGCGGGGGCTGCTCCACCGGGTCGCCCAGGAACCCCGGGACGCCCCCTCCTGGTTCCTCCTGGGGAGCCTGTACCAGGAGACCGGGCGGGAGCGAGACGCCCAGGCCGCCTACCAGGAGGTCATCCGGCTTGCGCCCCGAAACGCGGAGGCCCTGAACAACCTGGCGTGGCTGTACGTGACCGCCCGGGACCCGGCCCTCCAACGGCCCGAGCGGGCGCTGGCCCTGGCGGAGATGGCCGCACGGATCTTGGCTTCCCCCCACATCCTCGACACCCTGGCCGAGGCGCGTTGGCGGGCGAGAGACCGGGAGGGGGCGCTGCGGGCCATCGACGCGGCGCTGGCCCGAAACCCCGCGAATCCCGGCTACTATCTGCGCCAGCGCCAGAAGTTCCTCGAGGAGGCGCCTCCCCCATGACCGCCGACCCCCCTCTGCTGCCCGCTCTGCTGGCCCGCCTGGACCGGATCGCCGAGCGCCTCGACGCCGCGCTGGGCCCCCGAGGGGGCGAGACCCTCCACCGCGCCCCGACGCCCCCTGCGGCCTCCGAGTGCCGCACCTTCGTCTGGGAGGGCGCGGGGGGATTTCGGGCCGTGGGCCGACCCGCGGCGGCCGACCCCGCCTTGTTGACAGGCATCGCACGCCAGAAGGCGGCCTTCTATGCCAACATCGAGCGGTTCGCCCGGGGCCTGCCGGCCCACGACGTGCTCCTGTGGGGAGAGCGGGGCACGGGCAAGTCGTCCCTGGTACGTTCCCTGCCGCTGGCGGTGCCCCGTGAGGAGCTCGTGCTCCTGGCGGTTCCGGAACATCGCGCCCCGGACCTTCCCCGGGTGCTGGACGCCCTGGCCCTGGACTCGCGGCGCTGGGTGCTCTACCTGGACGACCTCTCCTTCGGGACCCCGGGGGAGAGGTACCGGGAGCTCAAGGTGCTTCTGGAGGGAGGGCTCGAGGAACGGCCCGCAAACACCCTGGTGGCGGCCACCTCGAACCGCCGGCACCTGGTCCCCGAGGCCTTTCCCGGCGACGACGAGCTCCATCCGGAAGAATCCGTGGCCGAGACCGTGAGCCTGGCAGACCGGTTCGGCCTCTCCCTGGGGTTCTACCCCTTCGACGAGGCCACCTACCTGGAGGCCGTGGGCCGACATCTGGCGGCGCTGGGGGCGGCCACGCCCCCGGGCTGGGAAGCCGAGGCGGTGCGCTGGGCCATGGCCCGGGGCATCCGGTCGGGCCGCACGGCCCAACAGGCAGCCCGGGAGCTCGCAGGGCGCGGAGCCCTACCGCTTCCCGCCAAATCGGTATAGTCTGGCCAGAAGTTGCCAAGATCCCAGCAACGGCCTGCCCACAGAGAGATCGGCGCGTGTCGGATCGCTTCGCACGGGAAAAGGATCAGATCCTCAGCCAGTTCATCATCCACCACGAGGTGGGAGACGCCGAGGTGGGCGTGCTGGCCGAGCGGCTGGACCGCGCCCTGGCGCGGGCAGACGAGTTCCACCGGGGGCAGGTGCGGAAGACCGGCGAGGAGTACATCTGGCACACCGTGCGCACGGCCATGGAGGTGAGCCGGTTCGGCCGGATCATCGACTGGGCCTCGGTGGAGGCGGCGCTGCTCCACGACACCCTCGAAGACACGGTCTACACCTATCCGGAGCTCCGCAGCGAGTTCCCCGACGCCGCCGAGCTCGTCCTGGCCCTCACCAAGATCAAGGACAGCCGGGTCCACACCTACCAGAAGCTCTTCAGCTTCGTGCTCCAGGACATCCGGGTGCTCCTGGTCAAGCTCGCCGACCGCCTGGACAACCTGGAGAGCCTCCAGATCTTCAAGCGCGACAAGCAGGTGCGCATCGCCCGCGAGAGCGCGGAGATGTACGCCAACATCTGCCGGCGCCTGTGCATGCTCGACCTGGCCGAGCGGTTGACCGAGAAGATCGGCCCCATCCTCACCCCGGAGCAGTTCGCCATCTTCCAGCGGGCGCAGCTGGAGCTCAAGGAGGGGTGGGTGCGCCCCCTGGAGGAGCTCCGGGCCAAGCTCGCGGCCGTCTTCCCCGGCGACCTGGGGGTTCGGGCGGAGTACCGCTGGAACCGCTTCCGTCCCGACGTGGCGCCCGTACCCGAGAACCTCTTCACGGTGCGCCTGGTGACCGAGACCAGCGAAGACGCCTACCGAGCCCTGGGGCGCATCCACCTCAACTTCCGGGCGCTGCCCGGCACCTTTGCCGACACCTTGAGCGTACCCCGGAAGAACGGGTACCGGGCCCTGGAGACCCGGGTGTCCTACCAGGGCCGCATCGTGAACTTCTACCTGGCCAGCAGGGCCGCCGACCGGTTCAACCGCCTGGGGCTCCTCTCCATGGACATCACCAGCCCCCAGTTCAACCTCGAATACATGGACGACCTGCGGGAGTTCCTGCAGAACGAGGCCATGGACATCCAGGACTTCCTGCGATTCCACCGGCCCGACGCCGTCCAGGTGACGAGCCCCAAGGGGGAGGTGTTCAGCCTCGAGGAGGGGGCCACCGCCCTGGACTACGCCTTTGCCGTGCACGAACAACTGGGGCTGCGCGCGCTGGCCGCCCGGGTGAACAACCACGAGGTGCCCCTGGCCACGGTGCTGCGCCCGGGGGACCGGGTGGAGATCGTCACCGCCGGGCAAAACGTGGCCGACGACCGGTACCTGGCCTGGGCCCATACCCGCAAGGCGCTGGCGAGCCTGCGCCGGGCCATGAACCGACGCCAGGCCGAGCGGGCGGCGCAGACGGGGCGCCACTGGCTGCTCCAGGCTGCCCGGTCCCACGGCCTCTCCCCGGACGACGCCCTCCAGGCGGTGGCCCAGCGCGCCGCCGCCGCGGATCTGAGCGAGGACGAGGTCTACGCCAGGGTCTGCCTGGGGCAGGAGGACATCGGAGACATCCTGGGGCTGCCCCCCGGCGGCGGCCGCAAGCTCCCCGGCAGCGCGCTGCTGCGGCGGTGGCGGGGCCGCGACGACGACCGCCGCAAGGTGCGCCGCTACGACTTCAGCGACCCCCACATCCGCTTCTGCCCCCGCTGCATCCCCCTGGAGGGCGACGAAATCCAGGGGGTGCCCGAGGAAGGGCGCCTGCTCGTGCACCGCCAGGAGTGCCCCCTGCTCGCCGACTCCCTCCGCCTGCCCCTGGCCTGGGACCGGACCGAGCGGGGCGCTCCCCGGGACGTGGACACCGTGGAGATGGAGCTTCGCCTCTCGGACGGCCCGGGCATCCTCTACTCGCTGCTGACCCCCTTCAAGGAGCTCAATCTCGAGGTGCGCAACCTTCGCCTTCCGCAACGGGGGGACCACACCCTCGCCATCCAGTTCGACCCGGGCACCGACCGCACCCTGAACCGCCTCTTGCGGGCCTTGCGCAAGAACGGCTTCGTGGAAGAGGTCCGGGTGTT
This sequence comes from Thermodesulfobacteriota bacterium, assembly GCA_040756475.1. Taxonomy (NCBI): domain Bacteria; kingdom Pseudomonadati; phylum Thermodesulfobacteriota; species Thermodesulfobacteriota bacterium. The sequence goes on along the minus strand of JBFLZB010000028.1, from coordinate 14,375 downwards.
CCGCTCCGTGGTCTGAGAGCCTGTGGAACCCCGGGTCCGCAATCGCGGCAGGGGCCCGCGCCCCTGGAGGGCCGCAGCCGTAGGAGCGGCGTGGCTCGCCTGCTGGGGCATCGCCCCGCCTCCGGGAGCGGCGCCCACCCAGGGGGTCCAGGTCAAGACCATCCAGGTTCGAGGCGAGACCGCCGAAGAGGACGACCTGGTGACGGTGACCTGGAGGGGCCTGGTGCAAAACACCGGGGCCGAGACCGTCCGCGTGCCCGTGCGGCTCGTGGCGCGCGATCCCCAGTGGAGGCCGCTGGCCTATCTGCTCGTGCCCGCCGTGGAAGCCGCTCCCGGCAGCCCGGTGGAGCAGGAGGCGGTCTTCGAGCTCGAGGAGGCGCTGTGGAAGAGGGTCCACGCGGTGGACCCCCAGGTGACCGAGGAGGGCATCCCGAGATGAGAGCGCGCTTCGGAGCCGTCCTGGCGGCGCTGTGGCTGGCGGCGGTCCCCTGCGTGCGGGCGGCCGTCGTGAGCGGCGTCTCCATGGCCGAGCGGGAGGGAGTCGTGGAGGTCGCCTACGATCTGTCCGCCGAGGTCCCGTGTGAGGTCGCCCTGGTGGGATCGGAGGACGCAGGCGCAACCTTCGCCCTGCGGCTGAAAGGCGCCGAGGGGGACGTGGGACCCGCCGTCGCCCCCGGGCGGGGCAAGAAGATCCTCTGGAGGATCGCCGTGGACTACCCGGAAGGCCTCGGGGATCGGGAGGTGGTTCTCGACATCGTGGCCCGGGAGCCGGACATCGAGTTCACCGCCGAGGACGAGGTCACGGCCTCGTGCCTGGACCGGGCCTTCACGCGGGAGTGCGCCGCGGCGGTGGAGGCGCTGGGGCGCCGGCACCCCTGGGTCCTCCGCGACGCCCTGGCCCACCCCGACCCCCGGGTGCGGGCCGGGGCCGCCGAGCTCCTGGGCCGCCTGGGCCACCGGGAGGCCGTGCCGGAGCTCCTCGGCCTCCTGGAGGACACTCCCCTCCCGGAAGGGGACAACACCATCACCGTGCGGGAGAAGCGCCGGGTCCAGGTGACCCGGGTGCGGGTGCGCGAGCGGTACGCCACCGTGCGAAACCGTTGAACCGGCGCCACCAAGAGCGTCCGGGTCGGCGCTACGAGGACGGTGAGCAGGCGCACCCGCACCGTGACCACCCGGGTCGCCCGGCAGGAGATGCCGTCGGCCACGATCGCGGAGAATACCGAGGTGGTGCGGGCCGCCGCACAGGCCCTGGGGCTCCTGGGAGACCCCGACGCTCTCTGGACCCTGGTGGACCTGGCCGAGCTGCGCCCGGAGGGGGTATTGGTGGGAGCGGCGGCGCAGGCCATCGCCCGCATCGGCACGGAGGCGGCCGCGGAGTTCCTGGAGAAGCTCGCCCTGGACGAAGCGCCCGCCCGGCGCGCCTGCGCCGCCGAGGCGCTGGAGTTCCTCTCCGGCGCAGAGGCCCCGGCGGTGCTCTGGCCGCTCCTGCGGGACGAGGACCCCCAGGTGCGGCGGTGCGCCGCGGCGTCCCTGGGCCGCAGGCCCCCCGGCGAGATCTGGGAGCGCCTCCGGCAGGCCCTCTGCGACCCGGGCGAGGTGCTCCGGGACGGCGCCCTGGCGGTGCTGCGCGGGCAGGTGGACCGGGACGGCTTCGGGCCCGACGAGGTGGAGGCCCTGGCCCAGTGGGCGCAGGCCGGCGCGGACGCGGAGACGGCCGCCGACGGATGTCTCGGGCCGGTCGCCGAGGAGGCAGCCCGCGCCCGGTCCCGGCTCGAACGGCGCCAGCGGGAAGCCCACCCCCCGGAGCCCCCCGCCCCCCGCCCCGCGCGCACGCTGGCCGCCGAGATCGGCCCCGACGGCGTGCCCGTATACCGCCCCGTGCGCCACAGGGTCCTGGGGGAAAACGGGGGCGTCTTCGAGGACATCGCCGGCTCCCTCTGAGCGAGCGTCCGCAGCACGGCCCCCGTCCCCATCGAAATCGAAATCGGGATCGGGGTCGGGGTCGGGGTCGATTTCGATTGGGAGTAGGTATCCGGCGGGCCATGCTGCCTCTTGGGGGACCGCCTCCCAACGGTACCCCCGCGAAGGTCGCCCTCAGCTCACCCTTTCCCGAGGCGCGAGGGGGCGGGCCAGATCCTCCCAGAGATCCTCCGGATCCTCCAGGCCCACCGAGAGGCGAAGCAGCCCGGGGCCGATGCCCAGGGCCCGCCGGTGGGCCTCGGGCATGGCCGCGTGGCCCATGGTCCAGGGGTAGGAGAGGATCGACTCCACCCCCCCAGGCTTACCGCCACCGCCGAGACCCGGACGGCCGCGAGCACCCGCCGCGCCCGCCGCCCGCCATGGACGGCATCCCGCGCCACGGGGTTCAGAACGCCAAGGCCACCTGGGCGGTGACGAGGTCGCGATGCCGGAGGCCCTCTCCGAAGTCCCGGTCGAAAAGGCCCCGCAGGTACTCCAGTGCCAGGCTCACGTGCTCCCAGGGGCCCCAGGAGGCACCCAGGCCGTACTGGAGCTCGGGCTGACGGGCGAACTCCCGGCTGCCCTCCACCCGGGCCGCCAGCTCCACGTTCTCCAGGGCTGCCCAGGCCAGCTCCAGGTTCCAGGCCAGGGGCCGGTCCCCCGAGCCGTCCTCGTCCACATCCAGGTCTCCCTTCCGGAACGTGCGCACCGCTCCCAGGACCTCGCCGCTCGCCGCGAGCGAACCCAACTGCGCCACGGCGTACGCGCTCCACCCCGGTACCCGCCGCCGATACTCCTCCAGCAGCTCCGCGTCGGTATCGGCCAGGTCACTGAGGAAGCTCGCCCCGAGCTCGAGCAGCTCCACCGGCGTGACCTGCACACTCACCCCCCAGTCCCGCAGGTGGTCGTCCGCCCGCGAGCCGGCGCTGTTGACCTTTTCCGCGTCCCCGTTGAACACGAAAGCGGCCACCGAGAAGCGCTCCTGCCCGAACCCCACCAGCACCGCGGTCTCGCGGGTCTCCCCCAGCTCCAGCGTCAGGGGATCGGAGATGAAGTGGCTGGGGAAGGCCCCGAAGGGCACGTACTGCCGCCCGAAGCGCGCGAACCAGCCCGCACGGGCGTAGCCGATGGTAGCCTCGTCCACTTCCGGAGGATCGGTCTCGTCCTCCTCGAAGAGAAAGACCAGGGTGGCATCCAGGTGGTCGCTCACCTGGGCGGCGAAGCCCAGCTGGGCCGTGGCCACGACCACATCGCTGGCGGTCTCGTCGTCTTCGCCCCTCAGCGTGAGCCGCCCGTAGCCGGCCTCCACCTCCAGGAGCCCGGAGATGGTCAGGCGCTCGCCGATCTGGGTGGACAGCCCGGCATCCTTCTTCTCGGCCAGAGTGTGGTAGAGCTCGGCGTCGCGCTGCTCCAGGGCCTCTACCCGCTCCTCCAGGGTGGCGGGCGCGGCGCTCCCGGCGCCTTGGGAGCCCTGGCCAGGGGCCAGGGCGGGAAACAGCACCAAGAGGGGCAGGGTCAACCAAGCAGGACGGTTCCACATGGGTTTCTTTCCTCCATTCTTGTTGTGAGAAGTCCTAAAGACGGTCCTTTCTTTCCGCGGTCAGAACGACGATTTCTCCACACACCCTCAGCTCTTCCGGGTGTCGCAACCGCAGCCGCCGCAGCCGGAGCAGTGTCCCTTCTTCTTCCGGACCGAGCGGTAGAGGAGCCAGGCGGCGCCGCCCAGGACGAGCCCCATCCAGAAGAGGTCTTCGAATCCCAGGGCGCCCATCTCAGCCCCCCAGTCCAAGGAGACGGCCGCCCTGGTAGATGACGAGCGCCACGGTCCAGGCCAGGACGCTCTGGTAGGCGAAGGCGATCCCGAACCACTTCCAAGTGCCGAACTCCTGGCGCATGGCGATCGCCACCACCACACAGGGCATGTAGAGGAGGACGAAGGCCATGAAGGCGAAGGCGGAGAGCGGGGTGAAGGCCCGCCCCACGGCGGACTTGAGGGATGACGCTTCCCCTCCCTCCTCTTCCTCCTCCTCGAGGGCCAGGCTGCTCACGCCGAAGGTGGAGACGACGTTTTGGGCCGCGGCTCCAAAGGCCCCGAGGAAGGAGGTGGCGATCTCCCGCAGGTCCTCCCCCAGGGTAGGCGCCTCGCCCGCCTCCTCGGCCTCGGCTTCGGCGGCGGCCGCCAGGGCCTCGGGGGCGTAGATCTCGCCCATGGTGCCCACGACGATCTCCTTGGCGATGACGCCGGTGAGGAGCGCCGCCGAGGCCTCCCAGGTGCCGAAGCCTAGGGGGGCGAAGACCGGGGCGAGCGCCGCCCCCGTCTTGCCCAGGTAGGAGTCGCGCTTGTGCTCCACGCCCCAGGGCAGGTTCAGGAGGAACCACACGAAGACGCAGACCGCGAGGATGTATGTGCCCGCCTTGATCAGGAAGTGCTTGCCCTTCTCCCAGGTGTGGATGAGGAGGCTGCGAAGGGTCGGCATCCGGTAGGGGGGAAGCTCCATGATGAAGACCGGCGCCTCGCCCCGGAAGAGGGTGCGCTTGAAGAGGAGCCCCATGAGGATCGCGAGGGCAATCCCCATCACGTAGAGGGACCAAATGGCCGTGCCGGCGGTCGCCGGGAAGAAGACGGCGGAGAAGAGCACGTACACCGGCAGCCGGGCCCCGCACGACATGAGGGGGACGAGCAGCGCCGTGAGGACCTTGTCCCGGGGGTTCTCCAGGGTGCGGGTGGCATAGATGGCCGGCACGTTGCACCCGAACCCGAGGAGCAGCGGGATGAAGGACTTGCCGTGGAGCCCGATGGCGTGCATGGCCCGGTCCATGACGAACGCCGCCCGCGCCATGTACCCGCTGCCCTCCAGGAAGGTGATGAAGAACATCATGGCGAAGATGACCGGGACGAAGACCAGCACGAACCCCACCCCCGCCAGGACCCCGTCCAGGGCCAGGGAGGCGGTCCACTCCGGCGCCCCCACCGCGCCGAGTCCGCCCTCGACCCAGCGGCGAAACGGTCCGGCGGCCAGCTCGTCGAGCCAGTCGGCAAAGGGGGTCGAGACGTCGAAGGTGAGCTTGAAGACGAGCCACATGGCGCCGAGGAAGATCGGGATGCCGAGGAAGCGGTTGAGCACCACCCGGTCGATCTTCTCGGTGAGCTCGGCCTTGCGGAGCTCGGGCCGGGTGAGCACCTCCCGGGTCAGCCCCGAGGCCAGCGCGTAACGTGCGTCGGCCAGGAGAGCCTCCACGTCCTCCCCGTGGGCCCGCCGCAGGTGGGCCAGGGCGTCGTCCACCGGAAGGGGAGGGGGCGGCGCCTCTTCCTCCTCCGCCAGGGCCTCGAGCACGTGGCGGTCCCCCTCGATGGCCTTGAGGGCGAGCCAGCGCTCGGGGAAGCGCGCCGCCGCCAGGGGGTGGCGGTCCCGGAGGACGGCGGACACCTGGTCCTCCGCGGCGTCCACGTCGGGGCCGTACCCCAGACGCTTCGGCCGGTGGGTATCCGGGTCGGAGGCCGCCGTGAGTACCGCGTCCAGGAGCTCCCGGATCCCCCGGTTCTTGGTGGCCACCGTGGGCACCACCGCCGCCCCCAGGCGCTCCGCCATGCCCGCCACGTCGATCCGGTAGCCCTTGGCCTCGGCCTCGTCGTAGATGTTGAGCGCCAGTACCACGGGGATGCCGAGTTCCAGGAGCTGCACGGTGAGGTAGAGGTTGCGCTCCAGGTTGGTGGCGTCCACCACGTTCACCACCACGTCGGGCCGATCCGAGACCAGGAAGTCCCGGGCGATGATCTCCTCCTGGCTATAGGGGGAGAGGGAGTAGGCACCCGGCAGGTCCACGAGCCGGACCTTGCGGCCGCCCACCTCGAGTTGGGCTTCCTTCTTCTCCACCGTGACCCCGGGCCAGTTCCCCACGTGCAGGCGGGAGCCGGCCAGGGCGTTGATCAGGGTGGACTTGCCCGCGTTGGGGTTTCCGGCCACGGCCACGGTGAGGGGCCGCTGGACCACGGGCCGCAGGTGGGGGGGCGGGGAGGCCGGGGCGCCGGCGCGGCGCTGTCCGGGGTGTTCGTCGAGCCTGGGGTTCGCGCTCATGGCAGCACCTCCACCGCGATGCCCTCCGCCTCCTTCTTGCGCAGCGAGAGCTGGTAGTTCTTGACCGTCACCTCCATGGGGTCCCCCAAAGGAGCGACCTTCACCACCTTCACCACCTCCCCCACCAGCACGCCCATGTCCATGAGCCGCCGCTTGAGGGGTCCGACCGCACCGATGGCGGTGATCCTGCCCGACTCGCCGGGCTTGAGCCTTCCCAGGTTCATGACTGCCTCCTCACCAGGATCTTCATGGCCACGCCGCGCCCGAGCGCGATCCGGGACTCGTCCACCTTGAGCAGGATCGGCCCGCCGCTGCCGTTGGTTAGCATCTCCACCACCTTGCCGGCGCGCAGGCCCACATCCTCGACCCGGCTGCCCGCCGATCCCTTCTTCCCGCAGCCGCTCCCGCATCCCCCGAGGGGGCCGACGTCTGCGATCTCGGCCCGTTCGCCCGGGCTGAGCAGTCCCAAGGGGATCATCACCTGTGCACCTCCGCGCGCCTGGTCCAACGGTGAAATCTCTCTTCCAGGGCGACGCCCTGCCCGGTTTTCGGGGCGCGTCAGCCCGCCAGCTCCTCCACCGCCTCCCGGTCCCGGCGCTTCAAGTACCGCGCGCACTGCTGCAGGCGGTCGTAACCGAGCATGATCCCCAGGAGAAAGTCCTCCTCGTCGCTAAGGCGAGACAGGTTCCCCACGCCGATGCGCCGCAGCACCTCCATGCACACAGCGTTGCCGAAGAAGACGTTGATGCTGCCGTTTCCGAGGGGATGGACGAGGTAGCGGATCCCCTCGGCCTCAAGCTTCGCCTCGATGGCCTCCCGGTGCTTCGCCCGGGTGGTGTGGAGGACCAGGTTGCGAAGCCCCTTCTTGAACTCGTACACGTGGTGGCAGAAGACCTTCACGGCGCCCTGTGTCGGCCCCCGGCCCGCGCCCTCGTCAAGCACGCGAGGCAGTCCCGCAGGGAGCACACCCCGCAGGAATGGCGGAAGAGCACGGGAATCCCCCGGGCCTGGGCCGCCCGCACCGCCGCACGCCGGGCCTCGTGGGAGACCTTGCCGGTGAAGACCACCACGGCATCGGCCCCCCGCACGGCGGGCCCGAGCCGGTTCGCCCCCTCGTTGAAGACCCGGAGCTCGACCCCCAACAGTTCTGCCTCGTCCCGGTAGGGCCTCTCCAGCCGAGCCATTCCGCCCACCAGCGTCACGCACATGGCCTGCTCCCGCGATGATTATTGAAAATGATTTTCAAGAGCTTTTACGCGAGCGGCACCGCAAGCGTCAAGGACTATTTTCGTGGGGAGGGCAAGAAGATAGGGCGGACTTCGACGGCCGCGGGCTCGGGGAAGGGTCAGCGTGAGGGCCGACTCGGCGTCTCACCTGGAGCAAGAGGAGCCGAGCATGAAAGCGCCCACGATGACGATCCGCGTCGAGCCGGAGCTGAGGCAGGCGATCCAGGCCCTCGCCGAGGCCACGGATCGATCCGAAGCGGGGGTGGTCAAGGCAGCCGTTGCCGCCTACCTGGATACGAACGCCTGGCAGGTGGAGGCAATCCGGCGCGCCCTCGAGGATGTCCACTCCGGCGCCGCCGAAGCGGATGCCTTGGATCAGGAGGAGTTGGAGACGTTGCCTGCACGGTCGCAGGCTCTATCGTGTGGGTCCTGCGGGTGCTCCACAGCGCCCGGCGGTGACCGGATCGATTTTGAGTCGTCCATGACGTCGGGGCTCTCCGTCGAGCCCGCCCCGTGGGCCACGGGCTCCCGGGGGGGCTCGGGGGCGTCTCGGAGGGCATCGCCGGCTCCTCCTGACCGTGCGTCCGCAGCACGGCCTCCGTCCCCGTCGACATCGCGATCCGGGTCGGGATCGGCGTCGGGGTCGAAATCGGGGTCGGGGTCGATTTCGATTTCGAGATCGATAGCGATGGCGATTTCGAGCGGGTATCCGGGCGGGCCATGCTGCCTCTTGGGGGACCGCCTCCCAACGGTACCCCGCGAAGGTCGCCCTCAGCTCACCCTTTCCCGAGGCGCGAGGGGGCCGGCCAGATCCTCCCAGAGATCCTCCGGATCCTCCAGGCCCACCGAGAGGCGAAGCAGCCCGGGGCCGATGCCCAGGGCCCGCCGGTGGGCCTCGGGCATGGCCGCGTGGCTCATGGTCCAGGGGTAGGAGAGGATCGACTCCACGCCCCCCAGGCTCACTGCCACCGCCGGGAGCTGCACGGCCCCCAGCACCCGGTGGGCCCGCTCGGAGCTGCCCACGTCGAAGCTCAGCACCGCCCCGGGCCCGAGGGCCTGGGACGCGTGGGTCTCGGCCCCGGGGTGACCTTCCAGGCCGGGGTAGTGCACCGCTTCCACCCCGGGGTGCAGGAACAGCCGGCGGGCGAGCTCGGCCGCGGTGCGCTGCTCGGCCTCGAGGCGCACCTTGAGGGTCTTGAGCCCCTTGAGCAGCAGCCACGAGTCGTGGGGCGAGAGGACCCCGCCCAGGGCGTTCTGCAGCATGCCGAGCTTCCGGGCCAGATCGGCTCCGGCCACCACGGCGCACCCGGCCACCAGGTCGGTGTGGCCGCCCAGGAACTTGGTGGCGCTGTGCACCACGATGTCGGCCCCCAGTGCCAGCGGGTTCTGGAGGAGCGGCGTCATGAAGGTGTTGTCCACCGCCACCAGGGCTCCCCGCTCGAGCGCCAGCCGCGAGGCGGCCCGCAGATCCGTGATCCGGAGCAGGGGGTTCGAGGGGGTCTCGAGCCAGAGAAGGCGCGTGTTGGGGCGAAACGCTCCGGCCAGGGCCTCGATATCCGAGGCATCGGCAAAGGTCGTCTCGATCCCGAACCGGGAGAAGACCGCCGTGAGCGCCCGATAGGTGCCTCCGTAGAGATCCCGCGCCGCCACCACGTGGTCCCCCTGGGAAAGGAGCGAGAGCACGGCTGTCGTGGCCGCCATGCCCGACGCGAAGGCGAAGCCCGCCGTGCCGCCCTCCAGCTCCGCCACCAGCGCCTCCAGGGCGTGCCGGGTGGGGTTGCCGGAGCGGGAATAGTCGTAGGCTTGGGGGGTTGCCGCGTCGGTCTGGTGAAAGGTGCTCGCCATCACGATGGGCACCCCCACGGCCCCCGTGGCCGGATCCACCTCGCGGCGGCCCCCCACGAGCCGGGTTGCCGTGCGGCGCCTGGGCTGCCCGTGCGGGCTCATCCCGCCTCCCCTGCGCCCAGGGCCCACGAGAGATCCTCCTCCAGATCCTCGGGGGCTTCGAGGCCCACGGAGAGCCGCACCAGGTCGTCGGTGACCCCCATGCGGCTGCGCACGTGGGGCGGGATGTCGCAGTGGGTCTGGCGGCTGGGCACCGTGGCGAGGGACTCCACGCCCCCCAGGCTCTCGGCGAAGGTCACGATCCGCAGGCGCCGCAGGAAGCGCTCCACCGCCCCCGCCGACCCCAGGCGAAAGCTCAGCATGGCCCCGAACCCCGAGCTCTGGGCGGCCATCACGCCGTGACCGGGGTGATCTGGGAAGCCGGGGTAGTGGACCCGCTCCACCCCGGGGTGGGCTCGGAGAAAAGCGGCGATCCGGCCGGCGGAGCACGACTGCCGGTCGAGCCGCACGGCGAGCGTCTTGAGGGAGCGCAGGAGGAGCCAGGATTCCTGGGGGGAGAGGACCGGCCCCGTGGTGTTCTGGAGAAACCCGACCCTCTCCGCCAGGGCGGCGTCCCGGACCACGATCGCCCCGGCCAGGAGGTCGTTGTGGCCTCCCAGGTACTTGGTGGCGCTGTGGAGGACCAGGTGGGCCCCGAGTTCCAGGGGCCGCTGGTAATAGGGGGTGAGGAAGGTGTTGTCCACCGCCAGGAGGAGCCCCCGGGCCTCCGCCAGGGACGCCAGCGCCCGCAGGTCGGCCACCTTCATCAGGGGGTTGCTGGGCGTCTCCACAAGGAGCCCCCGGGTCTCCGACCGGACCGCCGCGGCGGCCTCCCGGGGGTCGGTCAGGTCCGCATAGGTCACCTCCAGGCCCCAAGCCCGGAAGACCCGCTCCAGGGTTCGGTAGGTACCCCCGTACAGGTCGTCGGAGACCACCAGGTGGTCGCCCGGGCGAAAGAGGAGGAACAGGGTGCTCAGGGCCGCCATGCCGGACGCGAAGGCAAACCCCGCCGTTCCCCCCTCCAGCCCGGCCAAAGCCTGTTCGAGCACCCTCCGCGTGGGGTTTCCGGTGCGGGAGTAATCGTAGCCAGTGGTCTCCCCCAAGGCCGGGTGGGCAAAGGTAGCCGAGGGGTGGATGGGGGTGCTCAGGGCGCCCGTTGCCGGGTCGCTGCCCAACCCCGAACGGGCCAGGCGGGTCTCGATGCGCATCGTCGCTCGTCCTCCTTCGGCCGGGGCCCGCCAAGCCGCGGACTGGCCGTCTGCGCTCGGGATTGTTCCACTGAATGCCTAGCAAACGCAAGGGCGGGAAAGCCCGCAAACATCTATTCCTTATGGCAGAATACCGAGACATTGTTGACACAACAAATGGCCGGGAATCTCCACGTGGCACCCGCGGGCGCGAGGAAATCATCCAAATGGCGTTTTGTCGCTGACAGGACGGGTCAGGGTTCGTTAGAATGACTCTCGACTCTGTGTGCGCAAGCAGCCGCCGGCCCCCCGGGGGGAGGCAGGGCGGCATCCAACGAGGACGCGATGAAACTCTTCCTGACGTTGTGCGCGGGGGCCCTGATCCTCCTGACCTCCTGTGCGGGCCCCGGCGGACACCACGCGGGGCACGCGGGACACGGCAAGGGTCCCTTCGCCCGGGGCGACTCCCGAGACCTGGTGCAGTGGCACCGGCTCGCCGACGCCAAAGACGTGGCCTGGATTCTGGAGAAACCCTTGCTCGTGGACTTCTACGTGCCCGAGGGGTGCGACCGGTGCGAGCGGATGGACCGGGACCTGTGGGGCAACCCCGAGATCGCCCGTCGCGTGAACGAGGGCTTCGTCCCGGTGCGCATCGACCTGACCCGCAACATGAGCCGGGAAGAGATCGCCCTGGGGAGGAAGTACGACTACAAGTATGACTGCCTCCTCCTCTTCCTGGACTACACGGGGGAGGCCATCGAGGACGCGGGCGGGGGCCGGATGTGCTTTGCCGAGTTCGTGAGCACCGAGTGGTTCCTGGGCCACCTGGAGCGCGCCCTGGCGGCCGCTTCGGCCCACTCCCGGACTCCCTGATCGATTACTCCGCCGGGTGGCGGTTCAGGCGCCGGCGAAGACCCGCTTCAGATCCACGGTGAAATCCTCGAAGATTCCCACCGGGACCTGGTGTTCTGCGGAATAGACCGCCGGTGCCCCGTACCTACCACCCTCACCTCTCCGGTAGACCATAACCACCCCGTCCGTGGGGTGAACGAGCCAGTACTCGCGCACCCCGTGCTTCTCGTACAGGGCCCGCTTCTCCATGTGGTCCCGGGCCGCGGTGGAGGGAGACAGGATCTCGATGACCCAGTCCGGCGCCCCCCGGCACCCCCGGTCGTCGAGCTTCGCGGCATCGCAGACCACCACGAGGTCGGGCTGGACCACCGTCTCGACCTCTTCGTCCGCCTCGTTCGAGCTGGGCAGCCGGACGTCGAAGGGGGCCAGGTAGAGTTCGCAGGGCCTGCCTTCGAGATAGGCGTATACTTGCCCCGCCAGGGCGACCTGAATGGCCTGGTGCCGTCGCGAGGGCGCCGGCGTCATGTCATACGGCACCCCCTCGATGAGCTCCCATCGCTCGCCCTCGGGCCAGCCGAGATAATCCCCGTAGGTGTAGCGGTCCGCGGGCTTCGTCTGAGGATGTGCCATCGGGTTCCTCCCGGGTCGGGGAGCGCGACGGAACGCTTCGCGTTGCCCCCGGAACCTAGCAGCAAGCCCTGGCGGTTTCAAGCCGGGGCACCCCGCCTGCCGTGCCTCGCCTTGCGAAACGCGAGGGAAAGGCCCCGGGATTTTCCGGGGCCTTTGGCGGCCTCCGACGCTACGGCTCAAGAACCGGAGCGGCTACTTTGCCCACCCGCGCTTGTCGCCCCGGCGCCCGGGCTTGCCGTCGCAGTCTCCACGGCGCTCCGCCCGGTCGCGGCGCCCTTCCCGGAGCTCGTCGAGCTTGGCGGCCTGCTCCGGACTGAGCACAGCGGCGAGGCTCTCGTGGGCTTGGTCCCTCAGGACGCTCGCCTCCTCGCGGTGCGCCTTGCGCAGTTCCTCGCGCCGGGCGAAGGTCTCCTCCAGGACCTCCTGGACCTGCCCCTGTTGCTCGGGCGTGAGACCCAGGTCCCCCGCCAGGCGCTGGGCCGCCTGCTCGGGCGACGGGCCTCGACCGCCCCGGCCCCAGGCCTGGGCAGACAGGGGTACGAGGCTCGTCACGGCGAGCCCCAGGGCAGCGGCGATGGCAGTGCGGCGGATCGTCTTGGTTGTCTTCATTGCGGTCTCCTCGGCACCGGCGCGGCGGTGCTCGGCTGGGGGTGGTCGGCTACGGTGCAAGGGTAGGCCGGAACCGCGCAAAGAGGGGTGAAGAGTAGGGGCCCCACGGTAAAGGTGTGGGGCGGAGCCGCCCGGGCGCTTCCCACTTCTTTACGATTTCCCCGCGGCGCCCGCGATCTCCCTCAGCACCCGCGCCCCGGCCGGGCGGCCGGAGGCCCCAGGGAGCGGCGGAACCGCTCCGGCAGCCGATCGGCGGCGCCCCTACCCTCCCCCTCTCTGCGGTCATCCCCGAGGCCGTCCGGAACCCGGCCGTGACCAAGAAAGAAGCCATCCTCCAGGCCACCAGACCCTCTTCGCCGAGAAGGGCTTCGACGGCACCTCCACCGCGGAGATCGCCCAGCGGGCATCATCCACAGCCACGCCAGGGGAATCGTGGAGGTGCCGGAAGATCTGGAAGAAGCCACGGTGACCTTCTGCCGCAGGGCCCTCGCCGCAGGGCCGGCGCCCCCGGAGTCTCCGGAGACCTGAGATCCCGAGTCTCGAGCCCCGTTTCGAGGCGGTCCCCCTCATGGGCGGCACGGGGCACGCGGACACACCGTCCCAATCGAAATCGAAATCGAAATCGGGATCGGGATCAGGATCGGGGTCGGGATCGGGGTCGGAGGCGATTTCGATTTCGATACCGATAGCGATACCGATACCGACTTGTGGCCGGCGGTTTACCCTTCTTTACGACGCCGCCCATCCGTCTGGGCTAGAATGCCCCCAGTTTCCACCTCGCCGGAGGGGCCATGGCCGCGGTCCGCATCCTGGTGATCGACGACGACGCCGAGCTCTGCGAGCTCCTGGCCGACTATCTGGGGTCGGAGGGTTTCTCGGTCGTGGCCGCCCACGACGCCGAGTCGGGCCTCTCCCGGGCACTGGAGGGCCAAGCCTCCCTCGTGGTGCTCGACGTGATGCTCCCGGGGATGAGCGGCTTCGAACTGCTGCGGAGGCTTCGCGAGCGGTCCCGCGTGCCCGTGGTGATGCTCACGGCCCGGGGCGACGACGTGGACCGCATCGTGGGGCTCGAGATGGGGGCCGACGACTACCTGCCCAAGCCCTTCAACCCCCGGGAGCTGGTGGCCCGCATCCGCGCGGTGCTCCGCCGGGGCCCGCCCGCTTCCGACCCCTCCGACCGCGCCCCGCCGCCGCTGTCCGTGGGCGACCTGGAGCTCGACCCGGCGACCCGGGTCGTTCGGCAAGGGGGGCGGCCGGTGGAGCTGACCTCGGTGGAGTTTTCCCTCTTGGAAGCCCTGGTGCGGGCCGCGGGGACCGTGGTGCCCCGCGAGGCTCTGGCCGAAGCGGCCCTGGGCCGTAAGCTCTCCGCCTACGACCGCAGCGTCGACGTGCACGTGAGCAGCCTGCGCCGAAAGCTGGGCCCCCGGGTGGGGGAGCTGGAGCGGATCAAACCCGTGCGGGGGGTGGGGTACCTGTACGCCCTCACCCGGCCCGGGGAGGGCTGAGAGCCTGTGCGCAGCCTCTTCTTGCGCATCTTCGTCACCTTTGGCGTCGCGGCGGCGGCGATCGGGGCGATCCTCGTGACCCTCGCCCTCACCACCGATCCCCGGCGGGCCCTGTTCCAGCGCCATGAGGGCCGGCTCGCGCACCTGGGTGCCGAGCTCCTGGCAGCCGCCCGGGAAGGCGCTACGCTCCCCGGGCCGGACCGCCCCCGGTCCCGAGGGGGCGAGCCGGGCGCCTTCCTCTTCCGGGGCGGCGAGGGTCCCCTGGGGGGCGGGCGCGCGCCGCCCGCCGTGCGGCGCCTAGCGTCGGAGACCGCCGCCACGGGGGAGCGCAGGGTGCGGGCAGGGCGCAGCGGCCTATGGCTGGCCCTGCCCCTGGAAGACGACCACGTCCTGGTCGCCGAGGTGCCCCCCCCGTCACGCCTGGACCGCCTCCTCGACCCCTAT